>DATDMW010000027.1:0-9589 GCA_036518595.1 Burkholderiales bacterium | reverse complement strand
ATCAGGATCTCGGTGCTCATCGGGACGTCGTCTGTTCTTTTCTTGGTTGGGCGGGTGCCGGCGGTCGGATTGGCGCGTGCCGGCGCTAACCGTTTTCGACGACGATGCCTTCGATGATGTTCGCCACGTCCTCGCAGCGGTCGGTCACCGTCTCGAGGTACTCGTAGATCTCCTTGAGCTTGATCAGCTCGCGCGTGTCGGGCTCGGAATGGAACAGCTTCGCGAGGCCCGCGCGCAGCACCTGGTCGGCCTCGGTCTCGAGCCGGTCGATCTCGCCGCAGACCTTCATGATGCGCTCGGCGTTCGCCATGTTGTCGAGCATCTTCACCGCCTCCTGGACCTTCTCGGCGCAGGCGACGCAGATGTCGGCGAGGCGCCGCGCCTCGTCCGGGACCGTGCGCACCTCGTACAGGAACATGCAGTGCGACACGTCCTCCATGAGGTCGAGGCAATCGTCCATCGAGGTGATCAGCAGGTGGATGTCCTCGCGGTCGAGCGGCGTGATGAAGGTCTGGTGCAGCAGCTGCATCGTCTGGTGCGTGACGTGGTCGGCCTTGCCCTCGATCACCTTGATGTTGTGGGCGCGCAGCTCGAAGTCGCCGAGGTGGGCCATCATCTCCTTGAGCTCCTTCGCGCCCTGGACGATCAGCGCGGCGTGCTCTCCGAAATATCCGAAGAAGCGGCCTTCGTGGGGCATCAGGCGTCCGAACATGGCGACCTCGAGCAGTCGTGGGGGAAGGGCGCGCGCATTTTAGCCGCGCTTTCAGCCGCGGGTGTGCGTTTCGTGCGCGCCGGCGTGGTGCACGTCCTGGTGCGCCGGCCGCGCCGCGCGCGGCAGGACCGACCCGAGCACCATGCCGGCGAGGGAAAACCCGAACCCGACCAGCGGCGGCGGCACCGTGGCGTCGGGCGCGGTCCCCGCGGCGATCATCCACGCGACCAGGCCGAACACGGCCGACAGGATCGCCCCCGTGTTGTTGGCCCGCGCCCAGAAGATGCCCGCCGCGAGCGGCACGAGCGCGGCCACCAGCGTCACGCTGTACGCGTTCTGCACCATGTCGTACATGGTCTGCTTCGACTGGAGGGCGAACACCATCGCCGCGGCGGTAAAGGAGATCAGCACGATCCTGAGCGTCAGCAGGAACTGGCGGTCGCTCATGTGCGGGAAGCGCGGCCGGATGATGTTCTCGGTGCACAGCGACGTGGGCGCGATGATCGCGCCGCTCGCCGTGGAGAGGATGGCCGAGAGCAGCGCGCCGAAGAACAGCACCTGCACCCACATCGGCGTGTGCCCGAGGATGAACGCGGGGAGGATGCGCTGCATCTCGCGCGCGTCCTGCGACGACAGCAGCTGCGCGAGCGACGGGTCGATCATCAGCGCGGCCACGACGATGTAGATCGGGACGAACACGAACGAGAAGTAGACCGCCCCGCCGAGCAGGCTCCCCGCGATCGCGGTGCGCTCGTTCTTCGCCGACGTGACCCGCTGGAAGATGTCCTGCTGCGGGATCGAGCCGATCGAGAGCGTCACGAACGCCGTGACGAAGGCGAGCCATTCCCGGGTCCCGCCGGTCGGCCAGAACTGGAACTTGCCGGCATCCGCCGCCGCCGCCACGACCCGGCCCCAGCCGCCGGCCATGTCGCCGACGAACCAGGCGATGATGCCCAGCCCGAAGATGATCATGAGGGACTGGAAGAAGTCGGTCATCGCGACCGACCACATGCCGCCCCAGATGGTGTACGCGAGCACCACCACGCCGCTGATGACGATGCCGGTCTGCAGCGACACCGCGTCCCCGGTGAGGGTCGAGAACACCAGTCCGAGCGCGGTCAGCTGCGCGGCCGTCCAGCCGAGGTACGAGATCGCGATGACGACGCTCGTGCCGAGCTCCATGGTCTTGCCGTAGCGCTTGCGGTAGAAATCGCCGATGGTGAGCAGGTCCATGCGGTAGAAGGCGCGCGCGAAGAAGAGCGCGACGAGGACCAGGCAGAAGGAGGACCCGAAGGGGTCGGCGATGATGCCCCCCAGCCCGCTCTTCTGGAACTCGACCGACACCGAGAGCACGCTCTCCGCGCCGAACCACGTGGCGAACACGGTGGCCGTGTTCATGTAGAGCGGCAGGCTGCGGCCGGCGACGACGTAGTCCTTGGAGTTCTTGACGCGCAGCGCGGCCCACAGGCCGATCGCGATGGTGACGAGGAGGTAGAGGACGACGGACGCGATCAGCATGGGCGGCGATTATAAGGCGCTAGAACACGGCGAAGAACACCGTCCAGGCGAGCGCGGCGGCGAGCAGCAGCACCATCCACTCGAGCGCGCGGGTGCGCCGGCGCTCCGTGGCAAGGAGCGCCTCGAAGAGGCGCTCCACGCGCATTTGCCGGTCCTCGTGCAGCGCGCGGTACAGCATGCGCGGCAGCCGCGGGAGGATGCCGGTCCACAGCGGCGCCTCGTCGCGGATGTTGCGCACCAGGCCGCGCCAGCCGACCTGCTCGCTCATCCAGCGCTCGAGGAAGGGCTTCGCGGTCTTCCACAGGTCGAGGTCGGGATCGAGCTGGCGCCCCAGGCCCTCGATGTTGAGCAGCGTCTTCTGCAGCATCACCAGCTGCGGCTGGATCTCGACGTTGAAGCGGCGCGAGGTCTGGAACAGGCGCAGCAGCACGCGGCCGAACGAGATGTCCTTGAGCGGCCGGTCGAACACCGGCTCGCACACGGCGCGGATCGCCGACTCGAACTCGTCGATGCGCGTGTCGGCGGGCACCCAGCCGGCGTCGACGTGCGCCTGCGCCACGCGGCGGTAGTCGCGCTGGAAGAAGGCGAGGAAGTTCTGCGCGAGGTAGCTCTTGTCGGCGTCGGTGAGCGTGCCCATGATGCCGAAGTCGAGCGCGATGTAGCGGCCGTCCGAACTCACGAGGATGTTCCCGGGGTGCATGTCGGCGTGGAAGAAGCCGTCGCGGAACACCTGGGTGAAGAAGATCTCGACGCCGGCGCGCGCCAGCCTCGGGACGTCGACGCCCTGGCGGCGCAGCTCGGCCACCTGGCTGATCGGCGTGCCGCTCATGCGCTGCATGGTCATCACCGTGCCCGTGCACCACTCCCAGTACACCTCGGGCACGCACAGCAGCGGCGAGTCGAGGAAGTTGCGCCGCAGCTGGCTCGCGTTCGCGGCCTCGCGCATGAGGTCGAGCTCGTCGTAGAGGTGCCGCGCGAACTCGGCGACCACCTCGCGCGGCTTCAACCGCCTGCCGTCGGCCCAGAGCCGCTCGACCAGGAAGGCGCCCGAGTCGAGCAGCGCGACGTCGCGCGCGATGCCGGGCAGGATGCCGGGGCGCAGCACCTTGACCGCGCACTCGCGCCCGCCCGGCAGCACCGCGCAGTGCACCTGCGCGATCGACGCGCTCGCCACCGGCACGCTCGAGAACTGCTCGAACACCTCGCCGATCTTGCGCCCGAAGGCGCGCTCGACCTCGGCCACCGCGAGCTCGGCCGCGAACGGCGGCACCTGGTCCTGGAGCTTCGCGAGCTCGTCGGCGATGTCGGGCGGCAGCAGGTCGCGCCGCGTCGACAGCACCTGGCCGAACTTGACGAAGATCGGGCCGAGCGTCTCGAGCGCGCGCCGCAGCCGCACGGCGCGCGGCTCCGCGAGCCGGCGCCAGAACAGCAGCCGCCGCGCGGCGCGTCCGCGCCGGTTCGTCGCGGACGAGCCCTCGGGGAGCGCGAATTCCTCCAGCCCGAAGCGCAGGGCGACCCAGAGGATGATTGCGAGACGGAAGAGGCGGCGCAAGTCGCCGGAATCTACACGATTCCCCGGGTCGGGGCGAGAAGATCGATCCGCTTCTCGAGGCGCTCGACGTCGTCGCGCAGCGCGTCGACCGCGCGGCAGAACGCGGCGACGTCCTCGGGACGGGCGAGGAGCGGCTGCTCGTCCTGCCAGTACTCGGCGAGGGTCTCCCCCAGGCGCAGCGCGGCCTCGCGCTGCGCCCTCAGGAAGGCCTCGCCGCCGGCGGCGAGGCGGTGTGCGAGCACGTCGCCGCGCAGCCTCGAGAGGTCCTCCTCGACGTCCCAGGAGAGGTTCGCGAAGAGCGAGCGCACGGTCTCCGCGAGCTCCGCCGACCCCTCGATCGCGACGTGCCGGAGCGCGCCCTCGTCGCGCGCGGCGAGGAACGGCAGCGCCGCGGGCGTGAGCGTCACGGTCAGGGAAGCTTCGTCCGCGTCGCCCGCGGCGGCGACCCGGCCCGATTCCAGGATGCGCAGCCGCAGCTCGGGGAAGGGCGGGCAGCGCAGCGCGACGCTGCGCCCGGCGAACGCCGCGAGGCGCGCGCACGCCCACGGGTTCTGCGCGAGGACGTGGTTGAGCGCGGCCTGCGCGGCGCGCTCCAGAAAAGCGCTGCGCTCGAGCAGGACGCCGCCCGCCGTCATCGCTTCAGGCCGGCTGCTGGATGCCCGCGAGCACCCAGCCGCGCGCGCCGCTGACCGGTTTCTGCAGGTGCCAGACTTCCTCGAACCCTTCGGGCAGCGCGCGCGGGTCCTCGCGCACGGTGCCGTGGAAGCGGACGCTCGCCCAATGCAGCGGCCCCTCCGTGACCACCTCGAGCAGGTCGGCGTCGAGGCTCACCACGTCGACGCTCTGGCCCGAGCCCGCGTGCGAGCGCACGTCGTCGGCGAGTGCCGTGAACATCTCGCTCGTCGTCACGTCGCGCAGCGCATCGACGTCGCCGCGGTCGTTCGCGTCCTGCAGCGCGAGGAAATTGCGCTTCGCCTGGCCGAGGAAGGCGTCGACGTCGAATCCGGCCGGGATGCCGGGAGCGCCGCCCCCGACGGGGCGCGAAGCCCCCTGCGATGGCGGAAGCGAGCCGACGGTCTCGACCGGCTGGCCGGCGTATTGCATCGGCGAGCGCTCGGCGCGCGGCCGCGACAGCGCGCGCACGAGCACCAGGACGAGCGCGCCCGCGGCGAGCGCGAGCACGAGCGTCGCGAGCAACGCGCCGGCGCCGCCCTGTGCGAACAGCCAGCCGAGCCCGAGCCCGGCGGCGAGGCCCGCGAGCGGAGCGAGCCAGCGCGAGCCGCCGGGCTGCGGCGCGGCCGGCTGCGCCTGCTGCTGCGCGGGCGGGGTCGCCTGCCGCTGCGGCGGGGTCACCTGGCGCTGGGCGCCCAGGCTGCGGCCGCCGCCGAGACGGCCCGCGGCATCGGCCTGCGGCGCGGCGAGGACGACGAACACGAGCGCGACCAGAGCCAGCACGGATCGTTTCACGATGAGCCTCCTGTCAGAACTTGTGGCCGACGTGCAGGGCGACGACGCCGGCGGCGAGATTGAAGTATTCGACCCGCTCGAGCCCGGCCTGTTCCAGCATGGCCTTGAGCGTCTCCTGGTCGGGATGCACGCGGATCGACTCGGCGAGATAACGATAGCTCGCCTCGTCGCCCGCCACAACCCGGCCCAGGCTCGGCAGCACGTTGAACGAGTACCAGTCGTACGCGCGCGCGAGCGGCGCCCACACGCGCGAGAACTCGAGCACGAGGACGCGCCCCCCGGGGCGCAGCACGCGCCGCATCTCCGCGAGCGCCGCGTCCTTGTGCGTCATGTTGCGCAGCCCGAACGCGACCGTCACGCAGTCGAAATGATCGGCGGGAAAGGGCAGCCGCTCGGCGTCGCATTGCACCGCGGGCAGCGCGAGTCCGTCGTCGAGCGCGCGGTCGCGCCCCGTCTCGAGCATCGAGCGGTTGATGTCGGTCAGCCAGACCTCGCCCGAGGGCCCGGCGCGGCGCGCGAGCGCCCGCGCGAGGTCGCCCGAGCCCGCCGCGATGTCGAGCACGCGATCGCCCGCGCGCACGCCGCTCTTCGCCACGGCGAAGGCCTTCCACAGCCGGTGCAGGCCGAGCGACATCAGGTCGTTCATGAGGTCGTAGCGCGACGCGACCGACGTGAACACGCCCTCGACGCGGCGCGCCTTGTCGCGCTCGTCGACTTCCTCGTAACCGAAGGGGACCTTGGCCATGGCGATCAGGGCTCGCGCCGCGCGCCGGACCGGCGCAGGCGCTCGAGGTAATCCTGCCACAGCGCGTCGCGGTTCGTCCCGAGCTCATGGAGATAGTCCCAGGAATAGATGCCGGTCGCGTGGCCGTCGGAGAACCGGGGCTGCACCGCGTAGGTCCCGACCGGCTCGAGTGCAACGATGTCGACGTCCTTCTTGCCGGCCTGCAGCACCTCCTGGCCCGGCCCGTGGCCGCGCACCTCGGCCGAGGGGGAATACACCCGCAGGAACTCGTAGGAGAGCTCGAAGCGCTCCCCGTCGTCGAACGTGATCTCCATGATGCGGGACTTGCTGTGCAGCTTGATCTCGGTGGGAACGCGGCCCATGCGACGCTCTGCGACCCGCGCGGCTACGCGGGCTCGAAGGTCACGCGCTCGTAATCGACGCCGCGCTCGAGCAGCGCGGTGAGGACGACGTTCGACGAGGATTCGCGGATCAGCTCGATCACGCGATTCGGCTTGAACCAGCCGTTCGGGATCACCAGCGACTCGGGCGAGCCGAGCGCGGCCGCCGCGGGCAGGAGCAGCGCGGCGGTGAAGCGCTCGTTGGTCGCGTTCAGCCCGGTGCCGCGTACCGAGACGCCCTTGGGCATGCCCGGCATGATGCGCACGCCGGCGCGCAGCAGCAGGTCGGGAGCGACCGAGAGCCAGCGCACCATGCCGAGGATGAAGCTCTTGCCGTCGGCGGGACGCACCGCGATGAGCTGGTGCAGCTGGTAGCGCGCGGCCGCGGAACGGTCGGGCCGCTCGAGACGCAGCCCCGAGCGGCTCTCGTCCTTCAGCTGCCAGGTCTCGAGGAAGAACCCTTGCGTCTTGGCGTAGTCCTCCTCCTCGTGGCGGGTGGCCACGCGGCCGAAGGTGGCGATCTCCTCGCGCTGCATCTTCGAGAGCTCCTCGAGCCCGGCGGGCTGCCGGAAGCGCTCGCCCGAGACGTAGAAGTGCATGGCCGGCATGCCGATGCAGAGATCGGCCGTGCCGCTCGCCGCCCGGCGCGGGTGCACGCGCGAGTGCTTGTCCTCGCACCACTGCTTGAACAGCATGATGAGAAGCTGCTCCGCGGTCGCCGGTGGCACGTCGCCGAGATTGAGCGCCGACGGCGACTCGCCCTTGCGCAGCAGCGACACGCGCTTCTTCACGCTGCGCGCGATGTCGGACACGTCGAGGTAGCGCACGGTCTCGCCCGTCGCGCCGCTGCGCGCGGCGCCGCCGTCGCCCGCGAGATCGACCGCGAGCGGCGCCTGGTCTCCCGCGGGCGGCGTGCGCGAGATCCTCACCTTCTGGGACCAGCGCTCGAGCCAGCGAGCGATGACCGCCGTCTGGCGCGGCGAGTGCTCGTTCGGATTCGCCAGGTTGAGGAGCAGCGCGCGCGCGTAGGTCTCGACGCAGCGCGTCTCGATCTTCTTGTATTCGGGATGATCCACTTCGCGCTCGGCGACGCCGCGCTCCTCGGCGAGCGCGTAGACGCGGTTGAGGAGCTTCCAGTTCTCGGGCGCGATCTCCTGGTAGGTCGCGTGGTGCTCGCCGATCTTCTCGCTCAGGCACCAGAGGGCCCGCTGGCACGCGACCGCGGCCTGGGCCGCATCGGTCTCGGCCTCGAGGCAGTACTGGTAGCCGACCAGGAACGCGCCCCAGAGCGAGGTCACGGCGTTGAACGCCTCGCGCTCGGGCGGCGACAGCGGCACCGGCCGGTTCGCGAACTTCTTCGCGTGCTCCGCCTGGACGAACAGCACTGCAGGGCGCAGCTGCTCCAGGATCTTCAGCCGCTCGGCCGGCGCGATCGCGCAGCGGTTCAGCTCGGCGAGCTGGGCGATGAGCTTGCCGTGCGAGCTCGCGACGTTGACGAGCGGGACGCCCTGCAGCCAGGCGGCGCAGCCGGCGGCGTCGCGGAAATCGGGATTCGCGTCCGGCGCGGCGGCGGGCAGGTCGAAGGACGACATCGCGCTAGTCGCCCAGCCGCCGCCGCAGCGCGTCGGCGAGCGCGCTGGACCCCGGGGCGCGGCGCGACGCGCGCGGACGCGCCGGCTGCGCCCAGATCGGCTGCGGGAAATGGCGGTCGTCGGCGAAGCGCGGGATCACGTGCCAGTGCAGGTGCTGGGTGATGTTGCCGAGGCTCGCCAGGTTCACCTTGTCGGGTCGCAGCAGCTCGCGCAGCGCGGCCTCGGTCGCGAACACGGCGTCCATGAGCCGCGCCCGCTCCTCGCGCTCGAGATCGGTCATTTCCTTCACATGGCGCTGCAGGACCACGCGGCAGAATCCCGGATAGTCCGCGTCGGCCACGCCGACGATGCGGCAGAAGCTGTCCCGCCAGAGGACCTCGCCGCCGTCCGAGGCGCACAGCTCGCAACGCGCGGCGGCGTTCCCGGCGGCGGTCGTGTCGCCTTCGCGCGCGGGCATGCGTCAAGCATAGCAGACTGAGCGCGGATGGGCCGCGTCATGCCGCGCCGGCTTCGGGGAACACGTCGCGGTAGCTCGCGTAGAAGCTGCCGAACAGGATCGGCAGCGTCAGCAGGGTCGCCACGAGCAGCGCGGCGTGCACCGAGTCGGCGTTACCGTGGGTGAGCACCGCGACCATCGACATGGCGGCGACGACGGCCACCCCGCCGAGCATGAGCACCGCGCCGTACACCAGGAACGGCCGCCAGTTGCGCCACGCCGCGAAGAAGCTGTAGAAGAGCGACTGCACCGCGCCCATGCCGCCCCAGCCCGCGAGGGGCGGAGCGAACCAGAACGCCATCATGACCGGCGTCAGGCCGAGCGCGCCGGCGAGCAGCCCGCGCGACGCGCGCCCCTCGGCGATCGCGTCGGGCGGCGGCTCGGTGCCCTCGAGCGCCCAGTCGAGCAGCACGCCGTCGTCGACGAGCGAGGCGAGCGCGAGCACCGCCAGGACGCAGGCCAGGTACAGAGCGCCGAGCGTGACGAGGACCGGCAGGCGCGTGCGGAAGGCGTCGACGAGCGGGCGCGGGCGCAGCGGCGCCCCCGCCTCGAGCAGCGCGCACAGCGCCATGAACGACATGGTAAAGGGCGGCAGCACCAGCATGGACAGCGCCCGCCCGACGTGCGGCAGCTGCTCGAGCAGCCCGACCGCAAGCCAGTAGACGAGCACCGCGAGCAGCCATGCCGGCGGATTGCGCCGGAAAAGGACGAGGCCGCGGGCGAGCCAGGCCGCGCCGTTTTTCGCCGGGACGATCCTCATCGCGGCGCCTCAGGGCAGCGGCAGCGCGCGCTCGCGGCGCGACTCGAGCACGCGGCGGAAATGCTCGGGGTCGTGCGCGTGCGTGAGCTCGCCCGGGCGCGGCAGGTAGAAGTCGTACAGGCGCGAGAGCCA
Source organism: Burkholderiales bacterium (assembly GCA_036518595.1). Classification (GTDB taxonomy): domain Bacteria; phylum Pseudomonadota; class Gammaproteobacteria; order Burkholderiales; family SG8-39; genus VBDM01. Next base: position 235 of record DATDMW010000027.1, on the reverse strand, counting down.
GAAGCGCAGCGCGCCGGCGCGCAGCATCGCCGGCCAGGCGCGCCGCTCCTCGGCGGTGAAGGCGCGCACGCCGGCGTACGCGTCGAGCAGTGCGCGGCCGCGCTCGGCGTCGAGCTCGCCGCCCGAGTCGATGCACCAGTCGTTGACGGTCACCGCGACGTCGAACAGGAACGCATCGACGCCCGCGAAGTAGAAGTCGATGAAGCCGCCGAGGCGCTCGCCGTCGAACAGCACG
>DATDMW010000026.1:0-2424 GCA_036518595.1 Burkholderiales bacterium | reverse complement strand
GACACGACGCGCAACCAGCTCGGCCTGGCGATGAGCATGTTTATCGAGCATCCTGATCAATGGCGTCTCCTTGCCGAGCGGCCTGAGCTTGCCAGGAACGCGGTCGAGGAGGTGATGCGGGTCCGCCCGACGGTGACCTGGGTCACGCGTGAGGCGACAGAGGACTTCGTCTATCGCGATCTGGAGCTCAGGCGGGGCACGACGATCCACCTCTTCTCCGAATCTGCCGGGACCGATCCCCGGGTCTTCGCGCCGGGCTTCGACATCGCGGCGGAGCGCAAGCCGCATTTCGGCTTTGGCGGCGGCGTGCATCATTGCCTCGGCCATTTCATAGCCCGCGCCGACATGACCGAGGCGCTGAAGGTGCTGGTCCGGCGCATCAAGAACCCGCGCTACGACGGTGAGCCGGCCTGGCTGCCGGACAGCGGGAATACCGGCGCAGTCAAGCTACCAATCGCCTTCGAGGCGCCATCCTGAATACGGTCAAGGCAACATCTGCGATACCTATTTTTATAAGTCTTCGCATAGAGTGACCCGTCTTTAGCGGTACGGTCCTCACCCGGTGTCTCGAGATATGCGGCCAGTCCTCAGTCCTGCAGAAGCCCTCGGGCTCTCCGGCGCGACGCTCGAAGCGCGGATAAGGCGCGCGGCGAATCACGTCACCGACGCGGCCTTCGCACGGATTGACGAACGCTTGCGTGCCGACGCGCGGACTAACCGACTGATCTACGAGCATGAAGGCGTCGAAGAGCCCATTCGCCTCATGCTGCGCCCGCTGCTCGTCATGCAGGAGCAGCTGAGCTACGTCCACCACGTCTGTCTTCAGCTCATCGAAGCCCTCAAGCGCGTGCCTGACCTCTATCTCGGAGACGAGCGGATCAGGACTATCGTTGCCATCACGCCCGACGAGGAGCGCTGGTTCCGCAATACCTGGACCGAAGCCCACCAGCGCTTCAACTCGATCTATGGCCGGCTCGATGCGGTATGCGATTTCACGGGCGCCGGTTGGCAGGATTCGCTCCATTTCATGGAGCCGAACCTTTCCGGCGTGGGCGGCATCCACTTCGCGCCGGTTGCCGAGCAGCTTGTGATGCGCGACATCGTGCCGACTCTGCTTGGGCACGACCCTGGACTCGTCATCGAGATGCCGAGGGATCAGCGCGATCTATTCATTCAGGTGTTGATCGACCATGCGCGCACCATTGGGCGCGAGTCATGCCAGCTCTGTTTCGTCGAGGCGAAATACGTCCATGACGGTCCCAACGAGCAGTCGGTGCTGAGCGATTATCTGTCTCACCGGCACAATCTGACCGTTACTCATGCCGACCCGCGCGAACTGCGCGTCGAGGGCGACGAGGTCTTCTACGAGAACGTTCGGATCGACGTCGCTTATCGCGACTACGAGATGCGCGAGCTAGTGGCGCTCGAAAAGGAGATAGGCCGCCCGCTCGACGCCATGCGGCTTCTGTTCCGGCAAAACCGCGTCGTCTCCTCGATCGTCGGCGATTTCGATCACAAGAGCTGCTTCGAGATCCTGACCGACCCGATGATCGCCGAGCAATATTTCGGGGCCGACGACCGCAGGCTGTTCCGTCGTCATGTCTTGTGGACGCGCGTGGTCGCTGATCGCCGCACGACACTTCCTGACGACAGGGAAGGGGACCTGCTGGAATATGCGCGGCGAAACCGCGAGCTCTTGGTCCTGAAACCAAACCGCGCCTATGGCGGCACCGGCGTCATGTTGGGCGCTGCGACCGAAGAGGGAGAGTGGGAACAGGCTTTGCAAGCAGCGGTGCTGCAAGCCCGCGATCCCGAGCAGTCGTGGGTCGTGCAGAGCGCGACGCGTCTTCCGGTGCATGAGTTTCCGGTCGTCGGCCCCGACGGGCGCGTGTTCGGCGAGCCCTTTTATGCAGTGATGGGATTTGCCGCGACCGAGAATGGCCTCGGCACCATGTGCCGCGTCTCGCAAAAGCAGGTCGTCAATGTCGCGCAGCGCGGTGGACTTGCCGCAGTCCTAGAGGCGGAAGCGCCGGCCGAGTTGCGGATCCCCAAGCGGTCCGTCGGCCGCTCCGAGGCGATGGCGCAGTCGCTGCGCGCCCAGATCTCCGAATTGCGTCACCTCGACCAGACCATTGCGCTGCTCGACTGGGATGAGGAAACGATGCTGCCGCTGGCCGCGCGCGCCGGGCGCGGAGAGCAGCTCGCCACGCTCGAAGGTCTTCGCCACGCGCTGCTGGTTTCCGACCGGCTTGGCGATCTCGTCGAAGAGGTTGCCGCTCAGTCGGAGGGAAACGAGCGCCTCGCGCGCGAGCTCGGGCTGCTTCGCCGGCTGCGGCTGCGTGCGCTGGCAATGCCCGAGGATTTGGTGCGGCAGTTCGCCAATGCCAAATCGCAATCGCTGGGCGCTTGGGAGGAGGCGCGCAA
>DATDMW010000025.1:0-10311 GCA_036518595.1 Burkholderiales bacterium | reverse complement strand
AACGGCCCGGTGACGTAGCCGACGTGACCGCCCTCCTCGGTGAACTCGCAGCGCACCGCGGCCGGAAGCGCCGCGGGGTCGGGCAGCGCGCTCGCCGGCAGGAACGGGTCGTTGCGCGCGTTCACGATCAGCGTCGGCACGCGGATGCGTCCGAGGCCGGGCTTGGCGCTCGCGCGCGTCCAGTAGTCGTCGACGTCGCGGAAGCCGTGCAGCGGCGCGGTGACGCAGTCGTCGAACGCGCGCAGCGTGCGCGAGGCGCGCACGGCCGCGGCGTCGAAGAGTCCGGGGTGGCGCTCGAGCATCGCGAGCGCCTTCGGCTTCATGGTCGCGAGGAAGGCGCGCGCATAGACCAGGTTGAAGCCGCGGCCGAGCGCGTCGCCGGCCGCCATCAGATCCATCGGCGCGGACACCGCCGCGGCGGCGGCGACGGTGTCCGCGGCGCGCTCGTCCTCCGCGAGCCAGCGCAGCAGCGCGTTGCCGCCGAGCGAGACGCCGACGGCGTAGAGCGTGGCGCCCGGGTCCTCGTCGCGGAAGCGCCGCAGGATCCACTGGATCTCCGCCCAGTCGCCCGAGTGGTACGCGCGCGGCAGCAGGTTCGGCTCGCCCGAGCAGCCGCGGAAGTGCGGCACCGCGAGGCGCCAGCCCAGGCGTGCAAGCTCGCGCGCGAACGCCCCCGCGTAATGGCTGCGCGAGCCGCCCTCGAGGCCATGGAACAGCACGACGCGCGGCGATCCCGGCGGCGCACGATGCGCGCTGCGGTCGACGTCGATGAAGTCGCCGTCGGGCGTGCGCCAGCGCTCGCGCGCGAAGGCGGCGCGCGAGCGCCGGCCGAGCGCGAAGGCGTACAGCGTCTGGGCGTTGCCGCCCGGCAGCCACCCGGGGGCGCGGTACGCGGCCCGCATGTCGGTTCGGACGCTAGTGCAGGATCTTCGGAGAATCGCCGCCGCGCTGCTGCTGCGCCTGCGGCACGGGCGACGCGTGGTGCAGGAGCAGCCGCCAGCCGTTGCCGGTGCGCAGGTAGACGTTGGTCGCGGCGACCGGCGGCCGCGGGCGGCCCTCGCCCGCCACGGTGATGTTCTCGTGCACGCTGTGGATCGAGAGCATCATGCCCGAGAGGACCACCGGGTTGTTGAGGAACACCTTGAGCCGCTGTCCCGAGCCGAAGATCTGCGCCCAGCCGGCGCGCACCTGGTCGTAGCCTGCGAGCCGCGGTCCGCCCGGGTGGACGCAGACGATCTCCTCGTCCTCGGCCCAGACCTCCATCATCGCGTCGAGATCGGCGTTCTCGAGCGCCTCGTAGAACGCAGTCTCGGCGTCCTGAGGCGTCGGGAAGGTCTTCTTCACGAGCGGCTTTTCCATCATGCGGCCCCGGAGCCGCGTAGGGTATCGGAAACGGCCGGGCGCCGCCAGCCGGCGGGCGGCGCTCAGCGGCGCCGCTTCGGCCAGGCGTCGGGATTGACGAGATTGGGCGGGCGCTTGCCCGAGAGCGCGGCGACCAGGTTCTTCACCGCGAGCAGGTTCATCTTCATGCGCGTGGCGCGCGTCGCGCTGCCGATGTGCGGCACGAGCGCGACGTTGTCGAGCTCGAGGAAGCCGGGATTGAACCGCGGCTCGCCTTCGAACACGTCGATGCCGGCGGCGAAGATGCGCTTCTCCTTCAGCGCCCGGATGAGCGCGGCGTCGTCGACGACGCCGCCTCGGGCGGCGTTCACCAGCACCGCGGTGGGCTTCATGAGCGCGAGCTGCTTTGCGCCGATCAGGTGATGCGCCTCGGCCGAGTACGGCAGGTTCAGGCTGACGAAGTCGGAGTTCTTCAGGAGCTTCTCGAGCGGCACGTACTTCGCGCCCGCCGCCTTCTCGACCGCCGCGGGGCAGCGCCTGCGGTTGTAGTACACGACTTTCATCCCGAAGCCGCGCGCGCGCTGCGCGATGGCCTGGCCGATGCGCCCCATGCCGACGATGCCGAGCGTCGCATGGTGCACATCGACGCCGAGGAACTGGTCGTTCTTCCAGCCCTTCCAGTGCCCTGCGCGCAGCCAGCGCTCGGACTCGGGCAGGCGCCGCGCCGCCGCGAGCATCAGCGCGAACGCCGTGTCGGCGGTCGTGTCGTCGAGCACGGCCGGCGTGTTGGTCGCGAGGATGCCGCGCTCGGCGAGCGCGGCGACGTCGAGGTTGTTGTAGCCGACGGCGACGTTACAGACCGCCCTGAGGCGCGGCGCGTCCGCGACGACGGCGGCATCGATGCGGTCGGCGCCCGAGGTGAGCACGCCGTCCTTGTCGGCGAGGCGCCGGCGCAGCTCGTCGGCGCTCCAGGGCGTGTCGGTCGCCTGGTTGTGCTCGACGTCGAAGCGCTCGGCGAGCGACTCGATCACCTCGTCGAACGTCTGCCGGCAGACGAGGATCTTCTTCCGCTCACCCGCCGCCATAGAGATAGTTCGGCAGCCACAGCGTCATCCCCGGCCACAGGTACATGATCACCATGCAGACGATGACGATGATCATGTACGGCATCATGCCCGCGAAGATCTGGTTCAGCGTCACGTGCTTGGGCGCGACGCCCTTCAGGTAGAACGCCGACATCGCCACCGGCGGCGAGAGGAACGCCGCCTGCAGGTTGACGAACACCAGCGTCCCCCACAGGATCGGGTCGATGTTGAAGTGCTTCAGCAGCGGCAGGAAGATCGGCACGAAGATGACGATGATCTCGGTCCATTCCAGCGGCCATCCCAGGACGAAGATGATGGCTTGCGACAGGATCATGAACTGGATCGGCGACATGTTGAGCGACAGCACCCAGGTCTCGACCAGCTGCTGCCCGCCGAGAATCGCGAACACGCCGGAGAACAGCGCCGAGCCGATGAACAGCCAGCACACCATGGCCGTGGTTTTCGCGGTCAGGAAAACCGACTGCTTCATGCGCTCCCAGCTGAACGTTCCCGCCTGGAGCGCCAGGATGAACGCCCCGGCCGCCCCGATAGCCGCAGACTCCGTCGCCGTGGTGATGCCGAACAGGATGACGGCAAGCACCACGATGGTGAGGATGCCGAGCGGCATCACCGACGAGATCAGCAGCTTCAGCAGCTCGAACGGCTCGGCCCCGAGCTGCCAGTAGTACCAGAGCAGCACCAGGGCGGTGGCGGCGACGACGAGCCAGAAATACAGGTAGAAGCCCTGCGGAGGACCGGATTCGGCCGGAGCGGCCGCGCCTTGCTGCAGGAGCTCGGGGGTGCCCACCTGCTCCACGCCTTCGGCTTCCTGCGCCGACGTGTCGGAATCGGCCTCGGCGTTCCCGAGCTCCTGCGGCTTGTCCGGGTTCGCCTGCGGCGCGGCCTGAGCGGTGTCCTGTTGCCGGATCACCATGCCGGCCGTGGCCTGGGTATCGGCCTGCTGGTGAATGACCACGTACCACCAGACGCCCCACAAGGTCACGGCGGACAGCATCAGCGGGAAGAGCGCGGCGAGCAGGTTCTTCCAGAGCATGACGTAGGTGACGCGGCGGCCCTCGCCGACGGCGATGCCGAGCGCCCTGCCGGGATTGACGACCGCGGCGAGCAGCCCGAGCAGCAGGTTGTTCGAGTATGCCTTCTGGAAGCTCCGCACCCAGTCCGACACCGGCACCTTGGTCTCCGACTCGGGCAGCTTGGGAGCGATCTTGGGGTCGATCATCGCCCAGCCCACGATGTACACGAGGTACAGGAAGGCCAGGAAAAACCCGGGGAACATCGCCGAGGCGTAGAGCTTCACGACCGACTGGCCGGCCACCGCGGCGTAGACGATGATCATGACCGAGGGCGGGATCAGAATGCCGAGCGTGCCGCCGGCCGTGATGACGCCCGAGGCGAGCTTCGTGTTGTACCCGGCCTTCAACATCGGGTTGAACGCGATCACGCCCATCAGGACCACGACCGCGCCGACCAGGCCGCTCGCGATTCCCCAGAAGGTGCACACGATCAGCGTGGCAACCGCGAGCGAGGCGGGGACGCGCCGGAACGCGAGCTGGATGCTGTAGAACATCTTGTCGACCAGCGCGCCGCGCTCCATCACGTAGCCCATGAGCACGAACAGCGGGATCGATATCAGCGTGTCGTTGTTCATCGCGCCGTAAGTGCGCTCGACCATGAGGTCGAAGACCCGGTTGTCCAGCCAGGAGTGCGAAGGGTCGTAGAGCGCGATGTAGCCGAAGAACATGCCCAGGCCCATCAGCGTGAACGCGGTCGGAAAGCCCAGCATGATCACGATCACGATGAGCGCGAGCATCGTCAGCCCGAGTGCGGGATCGCTCACTTGCGCTCTCCCTGGGGATGCCGGGCGACCTCTTCGGTCGCACGCTCGCCGAGGCCGCGCTGGTGCGCGACCTCGTCGATCTCGTGCACGCTCTCGACCGCGCGCTTGCGCGACTCCTCGTCCACGTACGCGCTGTTCGCGAGCTGCTGCTCGACCACGTCGATCTCCTCCGCGTCGGCGAGTCGCGCCGGCCAGTCGCCCGTCTTGAGGCAGACCACGCAGCGCGCGATCTCAGCCGCGCCCTGGATCAGGATCAGCACCCCGGCAATGGGGATCACCGTCTTGAACGGATAGACGGCGGGGCCGTTGGAGGTGACGTTCGAGTGCTCGTCGATGCTCCAGGAGTAGGCGGCGTAATCCGTGCCCGCGTAGATCAGCGCGATGACGCCGGGGACGAAGAACACGACGTAGAGAACCAGGTCGAGGACGGCCTGCGTGCGCGGCCGCATCGAGCTGTACAGAAAATCGCCGCGCACGTGAGCGTCCTGCGCCAGCGTATAGGCCCCGCACAGCATGAACAGCGTGCCGTACATCATGTTGGTGGCGTCGAATATCCACGCCGTCGGCATATTGAGGATGTAGCGCTTGAACACCTCGATGCAGACCGTGGACATCAGCAGCAAGATCAGCCAGGCGGAAGATTTTCCGGCCCATGTGCTGACGTGGTCCGCGATCTGGAGCAGGCGCTCGACCTTCTGAGCGTTCATGACTGGCGAAGCTCCCTGTTGCGTCCTACAAAAAACGAGGCACCAGCCGGGACGGTCCCGGATGGTGCCCTCGTCGGCGTTGCCTCAGGCCTTCTTCGAGGCCGCTTGCTTCCCGAAGTAATGGTCGTACGCCATTTTCCGGTCGACGACCACGTCCTGCTCCCACTTCACCGCGCGCTGCGCGAACTTCTTCTGCGACTCGATGATCTCCTTGAAGAACGGCGTGCTCATCTTCTTCGCCGCCGCCTGGTCGTAGGCGTCGAGCTGCGCGCGCAGGATCGAGGCGGGGGTCTTGTAGAACCGGACCTTGTCCACCGTCTGCAGCGTGATGTAGTCCTGCGAGTTGCGGTCGATCGCCTTCCACATCATCTGCGCCGAGGCGGCGTCGACGGCGTTGGAGATGATCGCCTTCAGCTTGGCCGGCAGCGCGTCGTACTTGGTCTTGTTGAAGGTGATCTCGAGCTGCTCCGCGTTCTGGTGGTAGCTCTGCAGCATGCAGACCTTCGAGACGTCGGCGAAGCCGAGCGCGCGGTCCGACGAGGTGTTGTTGAACTCGGCCGCGTCGAGCAGGCCGCGGTCGATGGCGGGCACGATCTCGCCGCCGGGCAGCGCGTTGACCGCCGCGCCCATCGCGGTGAACACGTCGATCGAGATGCCGACGGTGCGGTACTTGAGGCCCTTGAAGTCGGACGGCTTGGTCATCGGCTTCTTGAACCAGCCCAGGGGCTGCGTGTAGAGCGGCGCGTACGGGAACGAAACGACGTTGCCGCCGATCGACGCGTAGAGCTTCTCGAGCAGCTCCTTGCCGCCGCCGTGGTGATGCCAGGCGAGCAGCATGTTGGCGTCCATGCCGAAGCCCGGGCCCGAGCCCCACAGGGCGAGCGAGTTGCTCTTGCCGTAGGAATAGACGAGCACGCCGTGGCCGCCGTCGAGCGTGCCCTTGGACACCGCCTCGAGCAGGCCGAAGGCCGGCACGACCGCCCCGGCGGGCAGCACGTCGATCTTGAGATCGCCGCCGGTCATGTCGTTGACGATCTTCGCGTAGTCCTGCGCGTACTCGTGGAAGATGTCCTTCGAGGGCCACGTCGACTGGAATCGGAAATTGATCGGGCCGGTCTGGCCCTTGGCGATCATCGGGAATCCCAGCGTCGCCCCGGCCGCGGTCGCGGCAGCCGCGCCCGCAAGGAACTTGCGACGCGCCGGCTTCTTGACTTGCTCCTTGCTCATTGGATCCTCCTACTTGGAATGGCGGTTGGATAAGCGTTTCGGCGTTCTTCTTGTTCTCCGGGAACCCCCGGGTTACGAGCCACGTTCCCTCGCTGTTCCCGCCGTGGCCCACGTATTCTTCTCGTCGGACGCCAAAGCCCGCGAATCCTATTCCGAAGTCCGGGTGAAATCAAGCGAAGGCGCCCGGCGGACGCCGGGTCGCCCCGTGGTCGGGCGGGAGCTTTGGCGGCGGCGCCCCGAGCGCGGCCTCAGTTGCCGGCGCCGGCGAGCTTGTGCACGAGCTCGGTGTTCCGCGCGAGCTCGTCCGCGGCGCCCGAGTACACGACCCGGCCGTCGCTCAGGATGTAGGCGCGGTCGGCGATGCCGAGCGACAGCGGCACGTTCTGCTCGACCAGCAGCACCGACAGCCCCTCGTCGCGCATGGTGCGCACGACCTGCATCACCTCGCGCACGATGAGCGGCGCGAGTCCCTGCGAGGGCTCGTCCAGCAGCATCAGCTTCGGATTGAGGAGGAGCGGCCGCGCGATCGAGAGCATCTCCTGCTCGCCGCCCGAGAGCTGGCGCCCGAGCTGCGCCCTGCGCTCGGCCAGCCGCGGAAACAGCTTCAGCACCCGCTCCTCGGTCCAGGGCCCGGGCGCCGACTGCGGCACGAGCAGGTTCTCGGCGACGGTCAGGGCGCCGAAGATCTTGCGGCCCTCGGGCACGTACCCGACCCCGAGCCGCGCGATCTTGTGCGCGGGCCATCCGGCGGTGTCGCGGCCGAAGATCCGGATCCGGCCGCTGCGCGGGGGGGTGAGGCCGACGAGGCTGCGCAGCGTCGTGGTCTTGCCGGCGCCGTTGCGGCCGAGCAGGGCCACGATCTCGCCTTCGCGCACCTCGAGGTCGACGCCGTTCAGGATGTGGCTCTTGCCGTAGTAGGTGTGGATCCCCGAGACCTCGAGCACCGCGCCGCTCATGCCGCCTCCCCGAGATAAGCGGCGCGCACCTTCTCGTTCGCCGAGACCTCGGCGGGCGAGCCCTCGGCGAGGATCCGTCCCTGGTCGAGCACCGTGATGCGCTGCGCGATGCCGAACACGATGTCCATGTCGTGCTCGATGAACAGGATGCTCAGATGCTGCTCCTGGTGCAGCCGGCGGATCAGGCCGACCATGCGGTCGGTCTCCTCGTCGCCCATGCCGGCGGTCGGCTCGTCGAGGAGCAGCAGCCTGGGCCGCATCGCGAGCGCGATCGCGACCTCGACGACGCGCTGGTCGCCGTGGGCGAGCTCGCTCGCGACACGGTCGGCCTTCGCCGCGAGCCCGGTGAGCGCGAGCAGCTCGTCGATGCGCCGGCGCACGCGCGTGGCGGTCTCGCGCGAGACCCAGGGGCGGGAATTGAGGCCGGCCGCGGTCTCGACCGCCACGCACACGTTCTCGTACACGTTCAGCTCGTGGAAGATCTCGGTGATCTGGAAGGTGCGCACGATGCCCCGTCGCACGCGCGCCTCGGCGCGGTCGGCGTTGATCGGCTGGCCCTCGAAGAACACGCGCCCGCTCGAGGGCGGGAAGAAGCCGCTCACCATGTTGAACAGCGTCGTCTTGCCGGCGCCGTTCGGCCCGATCACCGCGCGCAGCTCGCCCGCGGCCATCTCGAGCGAGACGTCCTGGAGCGCGACCAGGCTGCCGAAGTGGCGCGAGATGCTCTCGAGGCGCAGCAGGCTCATCGCGCGCCTCTCATTTGGGCTGGAGCCGGCTGCGCAGCATGCCGAGCAGGCCGCGCGGGAACAGCAGCACGACCAGGATGAAGATGATGCCGATGAAGGTCATCCAGTTCTCGGTCAGGCTGCTGAGGTAGTCCTGCGCGACGAGGAAGATGATGACGCCCGCGAGCGGACCCCAGAAGCTGCGCATGCCGCCGAGCACCACCATGATCACGAAGTTGCCCGACAGGATCCAGTGCAGGTCCTGCGGCGAGGTGAAGTTGTTGAGCAGCGCGTTCAGCGCGCCCGCGAGCGCGGTCAGCGTGCCCGAGATCGCGAACGAGGCCCAGACGTAGAGCGGGACGGTCAGTCCGAGGAACTGCGCGCGCCGCTGGTTCTCGCGGATCGCGACCCAGGTGCGCCCGAGGGGCGAGCGCAGCAGCAGGCCGATGATCCCCACGCTGGCGGCGAAACACACGAGCACGAGGTAGTAGAACGCGGTGTCGTCGAGCGGCAGCGTCCAGCCGCCGAGGTGCAGCGGCTGGCGGGAGTATCCGGCCAGCCCGTCCTCGCCGCCGGTCACCTCGTTCCAGCGCACGGCGACGAAATAGAACAGCTGCCCGATCGCGATCGTGATCATCGCGAAATAGATGCCGCGCCGGCGCATCACCGAGGGCCCGAGCAGCGTCGCCGCGGCGCCGCCGACCAGCGTCCCGACGAGGAGGGCGAGCGGGGTGCTCGGCGCGAGGTACTTGAGCGTCATGCCCGCGCCGTAGCCGCCCAGCCCGAAATACGCCGCGTGCCCGAACGAGAGGCCGCCGGTGAACCCGAGCAGCAGGTTCAGCGACATCGTCGCGAGCGCATAGATCAGCACGCGCGAGCCGAGCTGCGTATAGCCGCCGACGTACGGCAGCCACCACGGCGCGGTCGCGAGCAGCGCCCAGAGCACCGCGAGGGCCGCGATCTTGCGGTTCATTCGAACAGGCCCTCCTGCCCGAGCAGGCCGCGCGGCCGCACGACCAGCACCACCGCCATGATCAGGTAGATGACCGCCTCGCTCGCCGCCGGGTAGTACGTGGTCATGACGCCCGCGGCGACGCCGATGATCAGGCCGCCGAGGATGCTGCCGACCAGGCTTCCCACGCCGCCGACGATGATCGCGACGAAGCTCGGCATGATCACGCTCTCGCCCATGGTCGGGATCAGGCCGAGCTGGCCGGCGGCGAGCACGCCCGCGAGCCCGGCGAACAGGCAGCCCAGGCCGAAGTTGAGCGCGCGCAGCACGTAGATGTTGACGCCGAGCGCGGCCACGGTCTCGAGGTCGCGCGTGCCGGCGCGGATGCGCACGCCGAGCCGGGTGTACTGCAGGATCAGGAACAGCGCGATGGCCGCGATCAGCGCGATGGCGACGATCAGCGCCCGGTAGCCGGTGATGAAGAACAGCGCCTCGCTGATCGGCGAGTTGAGCGCCTCGGGGATCGAGAACGGCAGCCCCTGCGGTCCCCAGATGCGGCGCGCGACGTCCTGGATGACGAGCGCGAGGCCGAAGGTGACGAGCAGCGAGTACAGCGGCTCGTTGCGCTTGTACAGCGGCTTGATGAGCAGCCGCTCGACCACCAGCCCGAGCACGGCGGCGCACAGCGGCCCCGCGACCAGCGCGCCCCAGAACCCGAGGTAGGGATTCAGCGTGAACGCGAGGTAGGCGCCGACGATCAGGAACCCGCCGTGCGCCATGTTGATCGTGAAATTCAGGCTGAGGATCAGCGACAGGCCGAGCGCCATCAGGGCGTAGAACATCCCGATCACGAGGCCGTTGAAGACGTTGAAGAGCAGCAGCTGCATGCGTCGTTCGCTATATGAAAAGCGCGGCGTGCGGGAGTCCCGCGCGCCGCGCCTGTGAGAGCGGCCGTTCGATCAGGCCGTCGGGTAGTCGAGCTTGCCGGGGTGCGTCTCCGCGGCCGGGAGCGCGATCTTGTCGCCCTCGACGATGTCCGCGACCTGGAACAGATCGGGGTACTTGCCGGTGGGCTTGATCTCGCCGGGGAACTCGCTCGACATCAGCTGGTGGTCGCCCGGGCGGAAGTAGATCTTGTGCGGCTGCAACGCGACCTCGGGCGGCAGCACCATGCCCTCGAGCGCGTGCGCCATCTTCACCGGCTCGATGCTCTTCGCCTTGTTCGCGCCGAGCACGAGCGAATGCATGCCGGCGTAGCCGAACCAGCTCCGCGCGCTCGGGGTCTTGCCGTAGGCCTTCTGGTAGGCGGAGACGAACTCCTTCACGTGCGGGGTCTTCGGCTGGTTCCAGTACCACTCCACCGTCCACCAGCCCGAGCGCGCCTCGGGCGGCAGCGCCGCCATCACCTCGAGCTCCGACAGGCCGCCGCCGATCGCCATCTTCTTCTGCAGGCCGAACTG
>DATDMW010000024.1:0-3991 GCA_036518595.1 Burkholderiales bacterium | reverse complement strand
GCCGTCGCCCGGCGCAACGTCGCGGCGTATCGCCTGAAGTCGCGCGTGCGGCTGGTGCGCTCGGATCTGTTTCGCGATTTTCGCGCCGGGCCGTACGACGTCATCGTGGCCAATCCTCCGTACGTCGACGCGCGCGCGATGCGGAGCGTCCCCGCCGAATACCGCCGCGAGCCGCGCCTGGCGCTGGCGGGAGGCGGCGACGGGCTCGCCTTCGTGCGGCGGATCCTCCACGAGGCACGCCGCTTCCTGCGGCCGCGCGGGCTGCTCGTCGTCGAGATCGGCCGGCATCGGCGCGAGCTGGAGCGCGCGTTCCCGAAGACACCATTCACCTGGCTCGAAACCAGCGCGGGCGACGGCTTGGTGTTCCTGCTGCATCGCGAAGACCTGCCGCCGGCGCCCGAGGAAGTACAATCCCGGCGAGAGCCAGCGAAGAGAGCCGCCCGATGAACGACATGGCCAAGCCCGGCGCGTACAACGACTACGACCGCCCGCACGCCGACCTGCGCGAGTTCCTGGCGCGCGTCGAGCGCGCCGGCGAGCTGGCGCGCATCCCGCGCGCGCACTGGAACCTCGAGATGGGAACGCTCGCCGAGATCGTCAACCAGCACCCGGCGGGCTCGCGCGCGGTGCTGTTCGACGAGATCCCCGACTACCCCGCCGGCATGCGCGTGCTCTCGGGCGCGACCAACTCGATGAAGCGGCTCGCCGTGACGCTCGGCTTTCCCGCGCCTTCGCACCCGCTCGACGTCGTGCGCGCGTACCGCGACCGCATGCAGACGCACCGCCCGATCCGGCCCGAGGTCGTGAAGAAGGGATCGGTCCTCGAGAACGTCCAGCGCGACGACGCGGTGAACGTGCTCAAGTTCCCCGTGCCTTTCCTCCACGAGCAGGACGGCGGTCGATACATCGGCACGGACGACCTGGTGATCATGCGCGACCCCGACGGCGGCTGGGTGAATTGCGGCACCTACCGCGTCATGGCGCACGACGCGAAGCGCGTCGGCGTGTGGATGTCGCCGGGCAAGCACGGCCGCCAGATCCGCGAAAAATACTTCAGGCAGGGCAAGCCCTGCCCGGTGCTCGTCTCGTGCGGCCACGATCCCCTGCTCTTCCTCGCCGGCGGCAACGAGCTGCGCTTCGGTCTGTCGGAGTACGACTACGCGGGCGGCCATCGCGGCGCGCCGATCGAGGTGCTCGAGAGCGAGCTGCACGGCCTGCCGATGCCGGCGCACGCCGAGATCGTGCTCGAGGGCGAGATGCACCCGGGCGAGACCGCGCCCGAAGGTCCTTTCGGCGAGTTCACCGGCTATTACGCCGGCGGCCAGAGCGAGCAGCCGGTGATCCGCGTGCAGCGCGTCTACCACCGCAACGACCCCATCCTCACCATGGCGACGCCGATGCGCCCGCCGTCCGATTTCTCCTACAGCAAGTGCGTCATGAAGGCGGGAATGATCTGGGACGAGGTCGAGCGCGCGGGCCTCTCCGGCGTGAAGGGCGTGTGGTGCCACGAGGCGGGCGGCGCGCGCATGTTCAATGTCATCGCAATCAAGCAGGCCTACGCCGGCCACGCGCGCCAGGCCGGGATGCTGGCCGCGAGCTGCCAGTCCGGCGCTTACCTCGGGCGCTTCGTGGTCGTCGTCGACGACGACGTCGATCCGACCGACATGTTCGACGTGATGTGGGCGATGTGCACGCGCTGCGATCCGGCGCAGGACATCGAGGTCGTGCGCCGCATGTGGAGCGGGCCGCTCGACCCGCGCATTCCGCGCGGCACCGCGTGGAACTCGCGCGCCATCATCGATGCTTGCCGTCCCTACGAGATGCTCGCCGAGTTCCCGCCCGTCGCGCGCGCCACGCCCGAGCTGCGGCGCAAGGTCGAAGCGAAGTTCAGGGAGATCCTGGCGAAGCTGTAGGAAGCGAGGTGGGGTGGCCGATGGGACTCGAACCCACGACAACCGGAATCACAATCCGGGACTCTACCAGCTGAGCTACGGCCACCGTCGGGGAACGGCATTATACCGCGGGGGGTTTGACTCCGGGGAGCGCGACGGGCGCCGGGATCGCCGGCGACGGCACGGGAGCGTCCGACGCGGCCGGGGAAATGCCTGCGTCGCCCTTCAGGATGGCGGCGACGATCGGCGCCACCCACGCCGCGAGATACGCCGCGAAAGCCGTATCGGTCAGCTGCTTCTCCAGCGCCTCGTGCACGACGTACCACGAGGAGGTGAAGAGCGTCGTGAGGAACGCTACGGCCACCTTCGAGACGTGGCCGTTGATCTTCAGCAGGTCGAACAGGTCGAACGGGTTGTTCGGATCGCGGTGGGCCCGGATCAGGAAGAGCGCGACGATGAAAACGATCGCAGCGTAGATCAGGCCGCTGACGTCGTAGCCGCCGATGTGCATGGTTCCCCTCCTCGATGACGCCGCTCAATGCTTCTGGTATTGGGTCGCCCCGAACAGCACCTCGCGCGCCTTGGCGTCGTAGTGACCGGGCGGCGAGGTGTTCACCTCGGCGAGCACCTGCAGCGCCTTCTGCACCGCGGGCCGCGCGTTGATGCGGTCGAACCACGCCTTCACTTTCGGGAACTCGGACCAGACGATGCCGTTGCGCTCGCTCGCGCGCAGCCACGGGAAGATCGCGATGTCGGCGATCGTGTATTCGGAGCCGGCGAACCATGGCGCCTCGGACAGGCGCCGCTCCATCACGCCGTGCAGGCGCTTCACCTCGCTCGAATAGCGGTTGATCGCGTACTCGATGCGCTCGGGCGCCGCGTTGCTGCGGAAGTGGTTGGCCTGCCCCATCATCGGGCCGATCGAGCCCATCTGGAACATCAGCCACTGCAGCGCAACGTACTTGTCGCGGTCTTTTTTCGGAAGCAGCTTGCCCGTCTTCCCGGCGAGGTAGATCAGGATCGCGCCCGACTCGAAGACCGGGATCGGCTTGCCGTCGGGACCGTCGGAGTCGACGATCGCCGGGATCTTGTTGTTGGGGCTGACGGCGAGGAACTCGGGCTTGAACTGCTCGCCGGTGCGGATGTTGACGGGCCTGATCCTGTGCTCCAGGCCGAGCTCCTCGAGCGCGATGTGGACCTTGTGGCCGTTCGGCGTCGGCCAGGTGTAGACGTCGATCATGGTTATCTCTGCCTCCGGCGTGGTATTCGGCGCCCTATGACGATCGCATCGGATATTAATCGCAAAATGCGACCGCGGCAGAAAGGTGGCGCGCCCGGCGGGACTCGAACCCACAACCCCCAGCTTAGAAGGCTGGTGCTCTATCCGGTTGAGCTACGGGCACCTTGGTCGGGGTGGAGAGATTCGAACTCCCGACATCCTGCTCCCAAAGCAGGCGCGCTACCAGGCTGCGCTACACCCCGAGGGCCCAGGATACTACGCCTGCGCAGAGGCCCTTGCAACGCGCGATTTTTGCTGCGAAATCAAGCTTGCTCCCCCTGCAGATTTCTGGTATCAAGACGCATTGTTTTTCGTCGAAAGTGGAGCACGAATTTGCAGCTGCAGCCTAAGACGTTTACCGCCTACGTGCCCAAGAAAGGCGAGGAGTACATGAATCCGCGCCAGCGCGAGCATTTCAAGGCCATGCTCGAGGCGCTGAAGGTCGAGCTGTCGCAGGACATCGCCGGGACGGTGCAGGCGATGCAGCACGAGGCGACGCTCTTCGCCGATCCCAACGATCGGGCCACGCAGGAATCCGACATGGCGCTCGAGCTGCGCAACCGCGACCGCGAGCGCAAGCTGATCAAGAAGATCGAGGAGACGATCGCCAAGATCGAGAAGGACGACTACGGCTACTGCGAGAACTGCGGCGTGGAGATCGGCCTGAAGCGCCTCGAGGCGCGCCCGACGGCGACGCTGTGCATCGACTGCAAGACGCTCGACGAGATGCGGGAAAGGCAAGTCGCGAAATAGAAGGAGATCCTTCGTCGCTTCGCTCCTCAGGATGACAAAATAAAAAGGGCGCCATCGGCGCCCTTTT
>DATDMW010000023.1:0-3772 GCA_036518595.1 Burkholderiales bacterium | reverse complement strand
AGCGCCCGACGAGCGCCGCCAGGGTGTTCCTCGCCTGTGCGAGCGCCTTCTCCAGCGCGGGCAGCGTCGCGCGCGTCTGCGCGAGCTGCGCCCGCTGCGCGAGCACGTCGGCACGAGCCACGGCACCGAGCTTGAGCTGCTTTTCGACCACGTCGAGGATCTGCTGCTGCGCCGCCTCGACCTCCCGCGTCGCCTGGATCTGCGCGCGCAGCGACGCTTCCTGGACGGCGGCGGTCACGATGTTCGCGGTCAGCGCGAGATGCGCGCCTGCGAGCTGGTAGTCCTGGTAGTCGACCGCAGCCTGCAGCGACTCGAGCTGCCGACGATTGCCGCCGAAGAGATCGAGCATGTACGACACGTCGACGGAGGCATTGTAAAGATTGAACAGCGATGCCCCCGACGCCCCGAACCCGGCGTTCGAGATCTTCTCGCGCGTCGCGGAAGCATTGGCGTTCACCGAGGGATAGAGCAGCGCGCCCGTCCGGGCGGCGAGGTTCTCCTGCGCCTGGCGCAGCGTGGCGCGCGCCGCCGCGAGCGTCGGATTCGCGGCGAGCGCCTCCTGGATGAGGCGCTGGAGCGGCTCCGAACGGTACAGCGACCACCACTCTCCCGGCAGTTCGGCGCCGGGCACGAAGCGCTGCGCCGCGCCGCCGCTGCCGGGCGCGGAAGCCGTCTCTGCGGGCAGCGGTGTTTCGGTGTACCGGGCCGTCGCCGGCGCCTCGGGTCGCTGGAAGTTCGGGCCCACCATGCAGCCGGTCAGCAGCAAGGCGGTCACCGCCCCCAGCGCGATACGCAGCGAGAACACGTCCAATCGCTCCTCTTCTTGATGCGCTGTCTCTTCGGGAGCCGCTCGAAGGGCTTCCGGCGCGTGGCTCGTGCGTCGGATCGTTGCAATTTTTACAAGCGCGTCGACGGCGTCGCTGGTGCAGGGGCTCAGCATTGTCCTGACCGGAGCGACGGCGCGATGTTCCGCGCTTGCCACCGAAACGGCAGGGCGCGGACTCGAGCGAATCGACGCAGGCCCCTGCCAACGCAGGCGGGGACACCGGCGAATTCTACAGGGTCGATCGCGACACCAACCAGTAGCGCCGTGACGCGCACGCTTTGGGGAGAGTGGGCCCGGCTGGACTCGAACCAGCGACCAAAGGATTATGAGTCCTCTGCTCTAACCGACTGAGCTACAGGCCCGCGGGTCGATGCAAGCTCGTGCAGCGGACTTCGGTGGGCATCGCCGGAATCCCGGAGGATTATAGCGGACGCCGTCGCACTGCCGCTGCGCTGCCGCCGGAGGCTGGCGGGCCTGCTAGACTCCGCGCAGCCCAAGGCTTCTCGATGACGCTCGCGATCGCTCCCGGGCACTATCTCGCGCCGTTGCTCGCGCCGCGGTCGGTCGCGCTCGTCGGCGCGTCGGAGCGCCCCGATTCGCTCGGGCGCGTCGTCTACGAAAATCTGCTCGGCGGCTCGTTCAAGGGCGAGCTCTTCGCCGTGAATCCCAACCACGCGAGCGTGCTGGGGCGCCCGGCGTTCGCGTCGCTGCAGGCGATCGGCCAAGCGATCGACCTGGCCGTGATCTGTGCGCCGCCGCAGGCGGTTCCGGCGATCCTCGAAGGCGCGCGCGGACGGCTGCGCGCGGCCGCGATCCTGTCGGGCGTACCCGACGCGGCGGCGGGCGCCGAGCGGCGCTGGCGGCGGGAAGTGTGCGATCGCGCGCGCGCGGCGGGCGTGCGCCTGCTCGGCCCTCAGAGCTTCGGGATCATGCGCACGTCCCTCGGGCTCAACGCCACGTATGGCGCGATCGCAGCGTTGCCCGGAAGGCTCACGCTCATTTCGCAGTCCGGTGCGATCGCGATGGCGCTGCTCGATTTCGCGCGCACGGCAGGCATCGGCTTCGCTTCGGTGATCGCGCTCGGATCGGGCGACGACGTATACACCGGAGAGCTGCTCGAGTTCGCGCTCGCCGATCCGGACACCGACGGCATCCTGCTCTACCTCGAGACGGTGCGCGACGCGCGCCGCTTCATGTCCGCCTTGCGCGCGGCAGCCCGCACCAAGCCGGTGGTGGTGCTCAAGGCCGGCCGTGGCGACGCCGCGCTCGCCGCACCCGGCGCACCGTCGCCGGATCGGGTCTTCGACGCGGCGGCGAGACGCGCAGGAACCGTGCGGGTCGAGAACTACACGCAGCTTTTCGCCACCACCCGAGTGCTCGCCGCGGGAGGCGTACCGCGCGGCAATCGACTTGCGATCCTTACCAACGGCCGGGGACCCGGATTGCTCGCCGCCGACCGGGCGCGAAGCGCTGCCGTGGCGCTGGCGAGCCTCACGCGCGAGACCAAGGCTGCGCTGACCCGCCTGCTGCCGGCGGGGTCGCGCCTGGAAAACCCTGTCGACCTGCGCGGCGAGGCGCCGCCCGAGCGTTTCGCTGCCGCGCTCCGCCTGGTCCTCGACGACGCCAATGTGGACGCCGTACTGGTCATGCACGTCGCGACGCCGGCCGCGCCGCCCACCGACGCGGCTCGTGCCGTGGCTTCCGCGGCCAAGGGTGCGACCAAGCCGCTGTTCGCGGCATGGCTCGGCGCCGTCGCTCGGCCCGAGGCCGGTGCCGCGCTGGAAGCCGGTGGACTCGCGAACTTCTACACGCCGGAGAACGCGGTGGAGGCGTTCTCCTTTCTCGCCGCGTACCGGCGCAACCAGCTCTGGCTGCTGGAAGCGCCCCCGCCGCAGGCGGAGGTTGCGCGCCCCGACATCGCGGCCGCCGAGCGCATTCACCTGCGCGCTCGGAGCCGCGGTACGAGCGTGCTCGCCCCGCGCCAGGCGCGCGCGCTGCTCGGCGCGTTCGGCATTTCACTGGCGCCGGCGGCGGCGGGGCGTCGGGCTCGCGCGCATCGAGCCGTCGACGTCGGCGTGTACCGGGACGACGTATTCGGGCCGGTGATCACGCTGCGCACCGCGCATGCGACCGGCGCCCCGGAGGTCATGCTGCCGCCGCTCAACCGCAGCCTCGCGGGCGACCTCGTCGACGCGGTGTGCGGTCCGCTGCCGGCTCAAGAGCGCGAGGCGCTGGTGGCGCTGCTGCTCGCCATTTCCACGCTCGTGTGCATGCTGCCCTGGCTGCTCCAGATCGATCTGCCGGCGGTCGCCTTCTCAGCGGGCAGAGCGCGGCCCCCGGGCGCGTGTGTGACGATCGACCTGGAGCGCGGTCCCGGTGTGCGCGGCTATCGCCACATGGCGATCCACCCGTATCCCGTCGAGCTCGAAACGACGCTCGCGATCGCGGGTGGGCGCACGTTGCGCGTGCGTCCCATTCGTCCGGAGGACGCGGCCGCGGAGCGCGCCTTCGTCGCCGGGCTGTCCGACGAAAGCCGGTATCGCCGCTTCATGCATCATCTGCACGATCTCACGCCGCAGATGCTGGCGCGGTTCACCCAGGTGGATTACGACCGCGAGCTCGCGCTCGTGGCGCTCGACGGGAGGCCGCGCGCGGAGAAGATCGTCGCGGTGGCGCGCTACGTGTCGAATCCCGACGGCGAGAGCGCCGAGTTCGCGATCGTGGTGGCCGACGCGCTGCACGGGCGCGGGCTCGGCCGGGGGCTTGTGCGGCTGCTGATAAGCTGCGCGCGCCGGCGCGGCTTCCGGCGTCTGGTGGGCAACGTGCTCGCAGCCAACGGTCCGATGCTGAAGATGATCGCCGGACTCGGATTCGAAACGCACCCCGATCCGAGCGATCGCGAGCAGGTGATCGCGACGTTGGAGCTGAACAAAGCGCACGAAGCGT
>DATDMW010000022.1:0-3433 GCA_036518595.1 Burkholderiales bacterium | reverse complement strand
GAGTCCGCGCAGCGATTGTGTGCAGACGACCGGCACGCCAGCGTCATCGCACAGGCGCTCCACGTGACGGAGCAGCCAGTGGCGATCCCGCTTCTTGCCGCTGCGCGGAGCGAGCGTCCGGCTGATCAGCTGGGCATCAGGCGAGCGATCCTTGGCGAGCGCCAGGAGGTAGAGCCGGAGCAGCGCCGGCACCTCCAGCGTGCGCCGCGATCGCTTCGTCTTGCCGAACTCGATCCAGAGCAGCGTAACCGGTGCAAGATCCCCGTTCTTGAAGGCCGCCGCGCGATGTGGCAGGCGCCTACGGCGCCGGGGCCAGATCAGCCGGCAGGGGTACCGCCGTGTGCGCCATGGGCAACGGCAGCTCGGGGATCTTCAGCGGAGCGATCTCCTGCTCGAGTTCGTTGGGATCGAGGCGAGCGCGCGTAGCGCTCCAGTAGCGTGGAGCGAGCTCGAGATAGCGCTCGCGTGGCCAGTGCGGCAGCACGCGGAAGACGTCGCGCATATAGAGTTCGGGGTCGAGCTTATGCAGACGCGCGGAAGCGATCAACGTGAGCAGGTTGCCGGCGGCCTGGCCGTGATCATCACTGCCGACAAACAACCACGCCTTTCGGCCACAGGCGATCTTCCTGAGTTGGCGCTCTGAATGGTTGTTCGTCATTTCGAGACGACCGTCCTCGAGGAAGCGCATCAGCGCATCCTTCTGTCGCACGCAGTAGCCGAGCGCCGAGCGCAGCAAGCCGCGCTGGTGCTTCACCCGTTCGTAGGCCTCCTCGGCGAACTCGAAGAACGCGACGACGTGCGGCCGGAGATGGCGATCGCGCAGCGCCTTGCGCTCGTCGGGACTGCGGTCCTTCCAGCGCCGTTCGAGCTGGAACATGCGCATGATGCGCGCGAGGGCCTCGCGCGCAACCGGGTCTTGCGTCGCGACAGCGGCTTCCCACTGCTTGGTTCTTGCATGGCTCCAGCACCCAACCTCGTGGCGAATCGCGAGGTCGGGCGAGCCATCGTCGAAGAGGTCTCGTTCGTGTGGAAGTCGATACAGGACGTCGTAGACGCTCTTGGCATCGGCCTGGATGAAGCCAGAGAAGTCGCGGAACAGCTCGCTGACCACTTTGCTGGTCTCAACAGGCGTGTACTCGAAGAACACATGATCGGCGTCGGCGATCTGGACGAAGAAGTGCGCGCGACGGCATGGCTGACGCTTCTTGTCGGGCCGCGGGTCCGGCTGGACGAGCACACCGGTGGCGTCGGTCGCGATGCAGAACGCGGTCGCCATCGCCTCCTTGCGCATCGCCTCGACGAGCGTCGCTCCCATGATCGCGCCGACCTCTTCGAGCCAGCGCGCCATCGTGCTGCGATGGATCGTCGCGCCGAGCCGTGCAAACCGGTCTTCCTGCCGGTGCAGCGGGAGGCCGTCGCAGAACTTGTCGCTCGCAATGTGCGCCAGCAGCGAAGGCAACGCGTACGAGCCGGGCAGTAGCTGCGGCGGCATCGCCGCGGTCACGATCGTCGGCTTGGAGGTGTTCGAGTCAGCGGCCGGATCCGCGATCGCAGGTACCGCGGCAACCGGCGCGGGGGCATCAGGCGTGGTAGCAGGCGCAGCCGACGAGATCGCGAGCTGCGTCGGCCGAGCATCGACCGGCGATGCATTCGCGGATGTCGTCGCGTCGACGTTTGCCACCTCGACGGTCGAACTGGTCGCGTCCTCCGGCGGTACGGTCATGGTTGCCGAGGCTACCTCGACCTCCGCGGCGCCGGTGGCTGAGGACGCATCGGCTGCCGACGGGATCGCGTCGACCATGCGCGCTGCCGGTGGTGTCGTTCGGTACTTCAGGCGAGCGATCACGACCCGAACCAGGCCGCCGCGTCGCCACTTGAGCTTCGCGGTTTCCTCCTCGGCGCCGATGCGCTCGAACCTGCCCTCGTAGATCGGATCCGGGAGCTCGATCCGCTCTTCGCCGACCACCTTGTGCAGATCGCACCGCCGGCCACGGGGCCGCTTCGGCCTGTGGCCTGCTGCGCCGCCCTCGTCACCCGTGGCATCCGTCTCGGGCTCGACCAAGCCCGCGAGCTTGTCGAGCTCGGCGAGCGTGGCGGCGAACTCCAGCTCCAGCTGGGTCGTATCGACGCGCTCGGCCTTCGCGATCACCAGGCGCCGGTGGGCGAGCTCGACCTGGATCTTGAGCGCCTCGTAGGCTTCGCGCAGTCGATCCCGCTCGGCCTCGGCGGCGGCGCGTAGCTCGCGCTCGGCTTCGAGCGCGGCCCGCTGCGCCACCACGGTCGCCTCGAGCTCGGTGAGCCGCGCCGTGACCGCCGGATCGTTCGGACTCGTCGAGCCGCTCACGCTCGCGCATCATGATCCTGCGATCGGCGCGCGCAAGATGCGCGAGATCGAAATCGAGCGCGAGAGCGCGAGATTCCTGGTCCGGAACTTGCTCGCTGTTCGTCGACGGTCACGCCGAGCAGCGTCGTCGGTCAGTGCACGCGATGACGTCGCGACACCGACTCCAGGTCGATGCCCGCGAGCAGGTCCTCGAACGCGCGCTCGTTGATCAGACGAGCAGCATCGCCGGTCACCACCGGCTCCGGGATCCGAAACGCCCCAGCGTCGAGCCGCTTGTAGACGATACACATTCCAGTGCCGTCGAAGAATAGAACCTTCAATGCGGTGCGCCGCCGCCCGAAGAATACGAACAGCGCTCCGCTGCGCGCCCCGCGGCCCAGTCGCTCGGTCACCACACCCGCCAACCGATCGAATCCCCACCGTAGGTCAATCGGGTCCAGCGCAACGTACACCTCCACGCCGTGCGGGATCACCGTCCCCTCCGATCGAGCACGTCGAGGACCATCGCCAGCACCGCGCGGTCCGTGTCCGATGCCACCGTGATCCGCACCCGTGCCTCGAGCAACTCGATCACGGCCGTGCCGCGCGGCACCTCATCCCGCTGTACGGGCGGCGCCCGTACCACCTGGGCCAAGCGCACCACCGGGCCAGCGATCGTGTCCTCTCGACGGAGACGGGACGCCCACCATCGCAGGGTACCCGCGGTGAATCCTCGCCCCGTGCTGTATGTCTCCGCGGTCTCGCCGCTGGCTCGCCAGCCGGCGACCCGCTGACGCCACTTCGTTGCTGTGTCTGACATCCCGCGATCGTCCGATCCCGCCAAACCCGCCGCGGAACGGGGTATTTGCACCGGTTACGATCGATGGCGGTGGCAGCGGCATCGGCGGGGATGGCTCCGGGGGAGACAGCGGCTCGGGCATCTCGGGGCAACAGGCCTACGTGAAGGCGTCGAACACCGATTCGAACGACGAGTTCGGGTTCGCGATTGCACTGTCGGGTGATGGCTCGACAATGGCGGTCGGCGCCTACGGCGAGGCGAGCACTTTTCAGTGAGCCCGTCGGGCAGGATCAGCGACCGCGCCAGATCAC
>DATDMW010000021.1:0-11472 GCA_036518595.1 Burkholderiales bacterium | reverse complement strand
CGGCGCTCACCACGCCGGCCGGGTCGACGCCGAGCACGTGCGGCAGCTCGATCGGCAGCGCATACGCGCCCGCGCGCAGGATCAGGTCCAGCGTGCGGTTCACCGACACGGCGTGCACGCGCACCACGACCTCGCCCGGGCCGGGCTCGGGCGTCGGCACGTCCTCGAGCCGCATCACCTCGGGCGGCCCGAACTCTCGGATCACGATGGCCTTCAAGCTCGCTCCTCCTCGTCGCGCGGCTAGTTTGCCGCCTCGGGCGGCGCTCGCGCAACTTCTCGGTTGTCGGCGCCCGCGGATGACTGTATAACCGCCGCCATGGCGACCTCGGGATCGAAGAGCGTCGTGCTGGTGGTGCTGGCCGCGGCGGTCGCGGCCGCCGCGGGCTGGGGGGCCTGGAGCGCGCACCAGCGCGCCGAGCTGCGCCGCGCCGCTTCCGACCTGGTGCAGGAGGCGAGCGCCGGCCTGCGCGACGGCCTGCGCGCGCATCCCGGCAGCGGCGCCGGGCTGGCACAGCTCGACGCGGACGCGGCCGGGCTCGACGCGCGCCTCGCCGACTTCGAGCGCGTCAGGACGGCGCCCGGGCGCGCGCTCGCTTACGCGGCCGAGGAGTACGCGCTGTCGGCGCGCCAGATCCTGCGCGAGCTCGCCCGCGAGGAGCGCGGCCGCCAGCGGGTCGACGAAGGCGCCCGGTTGCTCGTGCAGCACATGAACCACGCCAACCGCCGCACGCCGGACTTCCTCAGCCGCGCGCTCCAGATCAAGGGCGACCTCGAGAAGCGCTACTTCGATTACGGCGTCGCCGCCGACGCGCTCGCGCGCGAGCTCGACGCCTTTCCCGGCGCCCGCGCCAAGCTCGCGGCGCAGGTCGACGCGTCGGCGCTGCTCGACGAAGGGCTCGCCGCCGACGCGCGCCGGCGCGCCGCCGAGTCGGCGAGCCGCGTCGCCGACGAGGTGCAGCGCGCGCGCGACATCGCGGGACCCCGGTGAGCGAGGCGCTGCCGGCCGAGCACATCACGCGTGCGCCGCAGGAGATCGCGCGGGTCCTCGAGCTGCTCGCCTCGCGCGGCGCGCCGCTGCTCTCCAACGTGGCGCGCGGCACGCTGCAGTTCGTGTCGCGGCTGCGGCAGATCGATCCGGGCCTGCGCCACATCGTCCTCGACGCGTGCGACGACGAGGAAGCGAACGAGGCGCTGGTGTCGCGCCTGCGCGCCATCTTCTGCGCCAACGTGGGCGAGCGCTATTTCGAGTTCGCCGCGAGCAATCCCGCGCGCATGGAGCACGACGGCCGTCCGCTGATCCGCGCCGACTTTCCCGACGTGCTCGCGACCTACGCGCGCCGCGCCGACGCGCGCGTCGCCATCTCGCCCCCGCTCCACTGCCTGGCCGACGCGAGCGGCGACATGCCGTTCGACGCCCAGGTGATCGACATCAGCGCCGGGGGCGTCGGCCTGCTGTATCCTGCCGACATCAGCCTCGAGCCCGGGACGATCCTCAGGGGCTGCGTGGTCACGGGGCTGAGGATGGCGCCGAGCATCTTCGACCTCGAGGTGCGCTACTCGCAGGTCGCGCTGCTGAGCGAGGGTCCGTATACGCAGCGCTCGGGCTGCCGCTTCGTCGATGCCAACGCGCTGGGCGTGCGTCAGCTCGTCGCCGCGTGCATGACCAAAGGCCCCGGCGCCGCCTGAGACATGCCCACCAACGACGGGAAGGAACCCATGAACGCATCGAAGGTCGCAGTGGTCACCGGCGGCGGCACCGGCATCGGCAAGTCGGCGGCGCTCGCGCTCCTCGGCGCCGGCTGGAGCGTCGTGCTCGCCGGCCGCCGCAGGGACAAGCTCGAGCAAGCGCTCGCCGAGGCGGGCGCCGGCGCGTCGCGCGCGCTCGCGGTGCAGACCGACGTCGGCGATCCCGCGTCGGTGCGCGCGCTGTTCGCGAAGACGCGCGAGCGTTTCGGGGGACGCCTGGACCTGCTCTTCAACAACGCCGGGATCGGCACGCCGGGCAGCGTCATGCTCGAGGACCTGACCGTCGAGCAGTGGAAGGCCGTCGTCGACACCAACCTCACCGGCGCGTTCCTGTGCACGCAGGAGGCGATCCGGATCATGAAGAGCCAGGATCCGCGCGGCGGCCGGATCATCAACAACGGCTCGATCTCCGCGCACGTGCCGCGGCCGAACTCGGCGCCGTACACGGCGACCAAGCACGCGATCACGGGCCTCACGCGCTCGACGTCGCTCGACGGGCGCAAGTACGACATCGCCTGCGGACAGATCGACATCGGCAACGCGCGCACCGACCTCGCCTCGCGCATGGCGAACGGCGTTCCGCAGGCGAACGGCACGATCGCCGCCGAGCCGCTGATGGAGGTCGACGAGGTGGGGCGCGCGGTGCTGTACATGGCCGGGCTTCCGCTCGACACCAACGTGCAGTTCATGACCATCATGGCCACCAAGATGCCGTTCATCGGCCGCGGCTGAGGGCTCGATCTTGGCGACACCGCATCCGAATACGCTGACGCTGGCTCCCGGCGTCGTCTCCACCTCGGCGGACGAGGTCGAGCGCGTGCTGCAGGCGCTGCTCATCCGCAAGCAGTCGCTGGTCGCGCTCGACGCCGCGGGCCGGCCGCACTCGACCTGGCGGCTCGCGCTGCTCGACGCCGGGCGCCAGTACATCGTCCTCGATCCGGCGCCCGAATCGGCGTCGAGGACGCTGCCCGAGCGGCCGCTCGCGACCTTCGTCGCCGAGTTCGGCGGCATGCAGATCGAGTTCGCGTCCACCGACCCGCGGCCCAGCGGCCACGCGCCCGCGTCGGTGCGTCTCGGCTTTCCGAGGGCGATCGTCACGCGGCAGCGCCGCGCGCACCCGCGCGCGCAAATCCCGCAGGGCTTCCCCGCCGCCTGCATCATTCCGGTCGGCACCGGCGCGCCGCTGCAGGCGGAGATCATGGACATCAGCGAAGCCGGCATCGGCCTGCTCCTGCACGGCGTGAGCATCGTGCCGGCCGCGGGCACCCGCATCACCGGCTGCCGCATCGAGAGCGGCGACCAGGGCGTGATCGCGGTCGATCTCGAGGTGCGCCATTCCCGGCCGGTCGAGTTCGCCGACGGCCGTCGCGCGCAGCGCTGGGGCTGCCAGTTCCTCGCGCCGTCACAGAAAGTGAAACAGCTGATCGCGCGCTTCGCGACCGAGTAGTCCTGTCGTCGCGCCCCGACGTCCGCTCGTCGGTGAAGCGGGCACGCGCGTTGCGTGAATCTCCTTGCCCGGAACGCCGGGCGATTCCGATTCTTTACTCAAAGGAGATTCTGTAATGCGATCGAAGACCATTCTTGCCGCCGCTCTCGCAGGCGCCCTCGCGGCGCCGCTCGCCGCACGGGCCGACGACAAGAACAATTCCTCGTATGGATCCCAGTCGCCTTCCGCGAGCGCCAACATCGGCGGCGCGTCGGTGCAGGGCTCGCTCGGCTCGAGCGACCGCTCGGCGGGCGCGTACGGCCAGGAGCGGAACGACCGCTACGCGCAGAACGAAGATCACGACAACGGCAGGCATCGCGGACGCGACAAGGACAAGGACCGCGACCACGACAAGGACCGTGACCACGATCAGGACCGCCACGCGAGCCAGAGCAACTCGTACCCGAGCCAGAGCAGCAATCAGCAGTACTCGGCCAACGGCAAGTACTAGATCAGGAGACCATTGATGCGATCGAAGACACTTCTCGCCACGATCATCGCCGGCGCGCTGAGCGCGCCGCTCGCCGCGCTGGCGCACGATTCGTCCGCTTCGTCGGGCGCGTCGATGAGCGGCGACAGCCAGACCCAGGCGCAAAGCACGGCCCCGGGCGACAACGGCCAGCTGGCGCAGAACCCGCCCTGCGACGACAGCGCGAGCGCGAACTGCCCGCAGAGCACGCCGACGCCGGGTGACGATCCCTCGCTGCAGAGCGGCCCGAGCGACGACAGCCGGTCGGCGCAGAGCGACTCCGGCAATCCGGGCGCGAACGACGGCCAGCTGGCGCAGAACGACACCGACGGCACCCTGTGGTCGAGCCCGTCGGACGGGTCGTCGAGCCCCTACGGCTCGACCGGCGACCCGAACCTTCGCCACTCGAGCGCCAGGGCGTAACTATTACGGGAATGCCGATCGGAACCGCGCCGCGGGCAACCGCGGCGCGGGTTTTTATCGCCCGAAGAACTGCTTCGACGCGATGCGCGCGCCCTCGGCCATCGCGGCGAGCTTCGCCCACACGACTTGTGGATCGACCGCGGCCTGGCCCACCCAGGTGCCGTAGCCGCAGTCGGTGCCGGCGATCACGTTCTCCGGGCCCACGAGCCTGGCATAGCGCCCGATGCGCTGCGCGACGAGCTCGGGATGCTCGATGAAGTTGGTCTTGGATTCGAGGACGCCGGGAATGAGCACCTTGCCCTCGGGCAGCTTGACGCGCTCGAACAGCGTCCACTCGTGCGCATGGCGCGGGTTCGCGGCCTCGAACGAGATCGCGGCCGGACGCGCGGCGAAGACCACGTCGATGATGTCGGCGAGCGGCACGTCGCAGTGGTGCGGGCCCTCGTAGTTCCCCCAGCACAGGTGCATGCGCAGCCGCTCGGGCGGGATGTTGGCGAGCGCGTGGTTGAGCGCCTCGATGTGCAGCCGGATCTTCTTGCGGAACTCGGCGAGCGGCAGGCTCGCGTACTGGATGTGCCGGCCCATGGCGAGGTCGGGGCAGTCGATCTGCAGCACGATGCCCGCGTTCGCGACGGTCTCGTACTCGTGGCGCATCGCGTCGGCGATCGCGAACAGGTATTCCTCCTGGGTCTTGTAGTAATCGTTGCGGAAGAAGAGCGACACCACGCCCGGAGAGGCCGCGCTCATGAACGTCCCCTCGGTCTTCACGCGTGCGGCCGCGTCCTTGAGGTTGCGCGCGTCGGCGGCCGCGGCCTCGGGATCGCGCACGCCGATCGGCGCGTTGCACGCCGGCGTCTTGCGGCGCGAGCGCCCCGGGTCGCCGAACACGCGCTTCTCGAGGCTCGGGAAGTCGGCGAGATCCTGGTAGACGAAGGTGTTGCCGGTGCCGCCGAAGCCGCTCAGCCGGTCCTTCACGTAGGTGGCGTAGCTCGGCTTGCTCATCTCGCCGTCGTTGACGAGATCGATGCCCGCCTCGGCCTGCTTGCGCACCGTCTCCTCGACGGCGGAGCGGATGCGCGCGCCGAGCGCCGGGCGGTCGACCGGCACGCCCTCTTCCTTCGCGTACATCGTCCGGATGAGGTCTTCCGGACGGGGAAGGCTGCCGGTATGCGTGGTGAGAAAACGATCGCTGCTGCGCTTCATGGCGCCTCCGCTGTCGTGCCCGGACGACGCTCGCCGGGGCCGCGAATCGTAGCACGCTTCGGCGCCGGTAAATGCCACACGGGCGTTTGAAAAATTTTCCGGCACGCCGATGTCGCATGGACTAGCGAAGCGCGCTTTTGCGGTCGGTCCGGGCCTGGCATACGCATTGCGAGAGCGGGGTTGCCTGATTCGATCAGGAGCACGCCCTATTATTCTTCTTCAGGAGATTGTCGACATGCTGCAGAAACGATTCTTTCTTACCGCCGTGGCCGCCGCGATAGCGGCGACCTTCGGACTCTCGGCTTGCGATCGCGGCAGCGACTCGCGCCTGTCCCAGTCGGGCTCGTCGGGCTCCTCGGGCTCCTCGGGCATGGCGTCCTCGTCGCCCTCGAGCCCCTCGGGCTCGTCGTCCTCGGGCTCGTCGACCGGCAGCCTGGCGATGAACAAGGACAAGGGCAGCTCGAGCTCGCCGAGCTCCAGCGCCTCGAGCAGCACGCCGAGCTCGAGCTCCAGCTCGCCTTCCACCTCGAGCGACCAGTCGAGCGGATCGAGCTCGTCGCCCTCGGCCTCGTCCTCGAGCAGCGGCTCGGGCTCGAGCGACACCGCGAGCAACTCGCCTTCCGGCTCGAGCAGCAGCACCAAGAGCGGCGGCTGAGCGCCTCCGTTCCCCGTCCCGCGCCTTTCGCACCGGCGCGGGATTTTTTTTGCCCGCGCTAGGGCTTCCAGGCGCCGCGGAAGCGCACCGCGACGGTGTCCTCGTAGCTCGGGGCACCGCGGAGAATGCCGATGTCGCGCGCGAAGTCGTTGAGCGCGCGCGCGGCCGGCTCCTCGATCGCGGGATCGTAGAACGGCGCGTCGCGCCGGATCAGCTCGGCGATCAGGGCGCGCTCGGCCTCGGGGAACATGCTCGCCGCCTTCGTCGCGAGCGCGGGGTCGGCGCGCAGCGCGGCCTGCGCGCGCGCCGTCGCGCGCACCGCGCCGGCGACCGCGTCGGGCTTCTCGTCGATCCATTTCTGCGTCGTCACCAGGGCCGGGAACGTGTAGTGCTGCGATCCGGCGGGGCCGTCGCCGCGGCGCGCGTCGAGCACCAGCGCGCCGACGCCGCGGCGCACGGCGACCTCGGCCCCCATGCCGTTCGCCCAGAAGCCGTCGAGCTTGCCCTCCTCGAGCGCGTGCGCGGCCATGAGGCCGAACGACGCGCCCGCCGACGCCCACCCGGGGACCGGGCCGATCTTCACCTCGCGCTCGGGATCGATCCCGGCCTCGCGCAGCATGCGCCTGAGCCCGTCGACGGGACCCGGCGCCGCGCCGATCCGCAGGCCTTTCACGACCGCGAGATCGCCGCGCCTGGGAGACAGGTCCTTGCGGACTACGAGGAACCAGTACATGTTCTGCGCCAGCGCGGCGAGCAGCTTGCAGCCTTTCCATCCCGGGAACGCGTACAGCGGCGCGTGCGCGGCGCCGCCGACGAAATCGAGCCGCCCTTCGCGCAGCTCCTCGTAGGTCTTCGTCACCGGGTAGAGCAGCTCGAGCGTCGCGTCGATTCCCTCCTCGCGGAAGTAGCCGAGCTCGACCGCGGCGATCGCGGGAAAGTACGACGGCGAGATCATGTCGGGAATGGCGACTCGGGCGGTCACGGATCGGGGCACGGCGCGTTCTCCTGGGGAATCGGCGAACTGTAGCATCGCCGCCGCCGCGCCGCGCGCGAGGGCCGGAAGGAACCCCCCGCGCCGCGGCGGTGTCATTCCTATTAGGCCGGCCGCAGAGCCCGCCGCAGGCGCGCGCACGCGCAGCCCAATGATGTCAATCCCGAGGCCCAGCCATTGCGCGTCGCGATCGTCGCCCCTTTGTATGAGAGCGTTCCGCCCCGGCTCTACGGGGGCACCGAGCGCGTCGTCTCCTATCTCACCGAAGAGCTGGTCGCGCAGGGCCACGAGGTGACGCTGTTCGCCAGCGCCGACTCGCGCACGCGCGCCCGGCTGCGGCCGATGGCGCGCCAGGGCCTGCGCCTCGACCCGGGCTGCCGCGACCCGATGGCGTACCACCTGGTCATGCTGGACCAGGTGTTCGAGTCCGTGCGCGAGTTCGACATCGTCCACTTCCATCTGGACTATCTGCAGCTGCCGTTCGCGCGACGTCTCGCGGTGCCCTCCGTGACGACGCTGCACAGCCGCCTCGACGTGCCCGAGATGCAGATGGTGCACCGGCGCTTCGGCGAGGTGCCGCTCGTGTCGATCTCGCACGCGCAACGCCTCCCGATGGCGTCGGCGAACTGGGTCGCCAACGTCCATCACGGCCTGCCGCCCCAGCTCTATCCGTTCAGCGCGCGCCCCGGCTCCTACCTCGCCTTCCTCGGCCGCATATCGCCGGAGAAGCGCCCCGACCGCGCCATCCGGCTCGCGCGCGCGGCCGGCATCCCGCTGAAGATCGCGGCCAAGATCGAGAAGCTCGACCTGCAGTACTTCGACGAGGTGATCCGCCCGATGCTCGACGGGCCCGGCGTCGAGTTCGTCGGCGAGATCGGCGAGGCCGACAAGGCGCGCTTTCTCGGGGAAGCGCTGGCCCTGCTGTTCCCGATCGACTGGCCCGAGCCGTTCGGACTGGTGATGATCGAGTCGATGGCGTGCGGGACGCCGGTGCTCGCCTGGCGCTGCGGCTCGGTGCCCGAGATCATGGTGAACGGCGTCACCGGTTTCGTGGTCGACGACGAACGCAGCGCCGCGGCCGCGATCGGCAGGATGCCGGGCCTGGACCGCGCGGCCTGCCGCCGGGCGTTCGAGGAGCGCTTCTCGGCGCGGCGCATGGCGCGCGAATACCTGTCCGTGTACCGGCGGCTGCTCGAGCCGCCCGAGCCGCAGGCGAGTCGTATCGGCGAGAAGGAGAACGGTTGATGAACCTCGCGATGGAAGAGGCGATCCGGATCGAGGACCGGTGGTACGTCCTCGCGACCCACTCGCGGCACGGCGACCCCACGCGCGTGCTCAAGCACGGCGAGACCTTCGGCCTGTTCGACGGCTACGGCGACATCCCGCGCGTCGGCGTCGGCGAGCACGGCATCTACCACCAGGGGACGAGGTTCCTCTCGCACTACGAGCTGCGCATCAACGGCCAGAAGCCGACGCTGCTCAACTCGAGCGTGAAGCAGGACAACAGCCAGCTGCACTGCGACCTCACCACGCCGGACCTTCATGAGGGCCCGGGCGAAAATGCGAAGCTCGAGGTGCTCAAGGGCACGGTGCACCTCGCGCGCTCGCGGCTGCTGTGGGACGCGGCGTGCCACGAGCGCCTCGAGATCGCGAACTACGGCGCGCAGCCCGTCGCGCTCAGGCTGACGCTCGAGTTCGCCGCGGACTACGCCGACATCTTCGAGGTGCGCGGCTACAGGCGCGAGCGCCGCGGCCAGGAGCTGCCACCCGAGCTCTCCCCGGCGCGCGTGCGCCTCGGCTACCGCGGGCTCGACGGCGTCGTCCGGCGCACCGACCTCGACTGCTCGCCGCCGCCGGAGACGATCGCGCCCGATCACGTCGCCTACGAGCTCGTGCTCGCGCCGCGCGCAACGGCCGGCATCGAGATCACCGTGACCTGCGACCCGGACGCGCGCGAGCGCGCGCCGATGGACTTCGCGAAGGCGCTGCTGTGCACCGAGGCGACGCTGCGCAGCGTGCGCGCGCGCAGCGCGTCGGTCGAGACCACGAACCAGCAGTTCAACCACTGGCTGTTCCGCTCCAGCGCCGACCTCACCATGCTGACCGCGGGCAACCCCGAGGGGCCGTACCCGTACGCGGGGGTTCCCTGGTACAGCACGCCCTTCGGCCGCGACGGGATCCTCACGGCCATGGAGTACTTGTGGGCGGATCCTTCCGTCGCGCGAGGTGTGCTCGCGTTCCTCGCGCGCACCCAGGCCGACCGCGTCATCCCCGAGCGCGACGCCGAGCCGGGCAAGATCGTGCACGAGATGCGGAAGGGCGAGCTCGCGAACCTGGGCGAGATCCCGTTCGGCTGCTACTACGGCACGATCGACTCGACGCCGCTGTTCGTCGCGCTCGCCGGCGCCTACTACCAGCGCACCGGAGACCTGGAGTTCGTGCGGCGCCTCTGGCCGCACGTCGAGCGCGCGCTCGACTGGATGCGCGAGTACGGCGACGTCGACGGCGACGGTTTCCTCGAGTACCAGAGGAAGAGCGCCGAGGGCCTCGCGAACCAGGGCTGGAAGGACTCCGAGGACGCCGTGTTCCACCGCGACGGCGCGCTCGCCGACGGGCCGATCGCGCTCGCCGAGGTGCAGGGCTACGCCTATCTCGCGAAGATGCGCGCCGCGCGCCTCGCGCAGGCGCTCGGCGCCGCCGAGCGCGCGGACACGCTGCGGCGCGAGGCCGGGGACCTGCGCGAGCGCTTCGAGCGCGCGTTCTGGTCCGAGGAGCTGGAGAGCTACGTCATCGCGCTCGACGGCAGGAAACGTCCCTGCGTCGTGCGCTCGTCGAACGCGGGCCAGGTGCTGTGGTCGGGAATCGCGAGCCCCGAGCACGCCCAGCGCACGGCGCGAACGCTGTTCTCGCGCGAGTCGTTCTCGGGCTGGGGCGTGCGCACCCTCGCCGAAGGCGAGGCGCGCTACAACCCGATGTCCTACCACAACGGCTCGATCTGGCCGCACGACAACGCGCTGATCGCGCTCGGCCTCGCCCGCTACGGCATGAAGGACAAGACCATCGCCATTCTCACCGCGCTGTTCGAGGCGAGCCTGTTCATGGACCTGCACCGGCTGCCCGAGCTGTGGTGCGGCTTCGTGCGCCGCCCGAGCGAAGGCCCGACGCTGTACCCGGTGGCGTGCTCGCCGCAGGCCTGGGCGAGCGCGAGCGTGTTCTACGTCCTGCAGGCCTGCCTCGGGCTGTCGTTCCATCCGGAAGCGCCGCGCATCCGCTTCACGCACCCGATCCTGCCCGCGTGGATGCAGCGCGTGCAGATCGCCAACCTGCGCGTCGGCGACGCGGTGGTCGACCTCGATTTCGAGCGGCACGAGCACGATGTCGGCGTGAGCGTCGTCGGCAAGAGCGGCAGCATCGACGTCTCCGTGGTGCTGTAAGGGAGCGTGGAAAAGTACCGGGCCCGGCCCGGGAATGCAGGAACGGATATTGCTGTTCGCCAGGCCGCAGGGGGAGTCGAAAAATGATAACGAGGGCCTTCGGGGCGGGTGACGACCATCCGCTCCACAACGAAGCCGAAGTGAAGAAGATGATCGCCGGCCTGCCGGCCGACCCGGCCGCGGCGCTGGCGGAGCTCGTCCATTGGGCCGTGTCGACGAACGCGCACGAGCGGTACAGCCCCGAGCACCGGGCGCGCTCGCTGGCGGCGATGGACGCCGCCGCGCACGAGCGCTGGCCGGCGGTGTGCGGGGCGTGCCTCGCGCCCGGCGGCAAGCCGGCCGAGGGGCGCGATCTCGACAACGCCACCATCCGCTCGCTGCTCGAGATCGCCACCGCGTTCGCCAACGGCCACAAGGCGAGCCTCGCGGGCAGCGCGTCCGAGGGCGGCTGGATCCGCAGGAACATCGCGCCGCTGACCTTGCGCCGGGCCGTTTGGCTCGCGCGCAGGCTCACGCTCGCCAACATGATGCACCAGCCGAACATCGCCTCGATGTGGGAAGAGGCGCACGTGCTCTACAAGCAGGCCGGCGTGCAGCAGGTGCTGGCCGCGGCGCAGCAGCTGTCCGCCGACGCGCCCCTCACGTCGGTCAAGCAGGAATACGTGCGCATGCTGATGATGGACATCGCCGGGCAGGACACGATGAACGCGCGCGACATCGAGCTCGCTTTCCGCATCGCCGGACGCGTCGCCGCGAGCGCGCGCCTGGAGCTCGAGCCCATCCTCGGGGCGCTCTACGTCGTCGTGCCCCAGGGCGCGCTGCGGCCGATGCCGGTCCGCCGCCTCGCCAGCGGTCCCGCGCTGTTCCTCGACGCCCGGCCGTGCGCGCTCGCGCTGCAGGCGACGCTGCTCTCCGACCCGAGCCGCCGCTCGGCCAGGCCCGACGTGCTGTTCGGCGGGCACTTCACCGAGCGCGAAACGTTCGACATGGCGCAGCGGCTCGCCGACTACTGGGGTCCGACGCCGCCCAAGCGCCGCTCGCAGCGCGTCGCGCTCAATGCGCAGG
>DATDMW010000020.1:0-2585 GCA_036518595.1 Burkholderiales bacterium | reverse complement strand
GACGCGACGGTGGTTGCGGTGGCCGGACGCAGCGAGGCGTCGAAGGGCAAGACGCTCGCCGCGAAGCACCGCGTCCCGTTCGTCGTCGGCCTCGATGCGCTGTTCGCGGCGAAGCCCGACGTGGTCATCGAGGCCGCGTCGCACCAGGCGGTGCGCGACTGCGGCGAGGCGGTGCTGTCGAAGGGCATCTCGTTCATCGTGCTCTCGGGCGGCGCGCTGTGCGACGACGCGCTGCGCGCGCGGCTCGAGGCGGCGGCGCAGAAAGCGGGGGCGATGCTCTACGTCCCCTCCGGCGGCATCGGCGGCATGGACGCGCTCAAAGCGGCGTGCGTCGCGGGGGTCGATCACGTCGAGATCGCGGTGACCAAGCCGCCGGCGGCGTGGAAGGGCATCGCCTACGTCGAGAAGCTGGGCGTCGACCTCGATCGTTTGGCAGGCGCGACGGTTCTGTTCGAAGGCAAGGCGCGCGACGGCGTGCCGCTCTTTCCGCAGAACGTGAACATCGCGGCGCTTCTTTCCATGGCGGGGATCGGGTTCGACCGCACGCAGCTCAAGGTCGTCGCGGACCCCGCGCTGAAATTCAACACGCACACCATCACCATCCGCGGCAAGTCGGGGACGATCAGCCTGAAGTTCGAGTCGGTGCCGTTCCCCGACAACCCGAAGACCGCGATGCTCGCCGCCTACAGCGCGCTCGCGGCCTTCAAGCAGTTCAACTCGCGCGTGCGCTATGGCACGTGAGCGCTCGAGCCGCGCGGCGCTACGCGCCCGCTGGCTGAAGATCGATACGGCGACGGTCGCCGACGTCCTCGACACGATGGGCGCGCCCGACCAGGGGCTCGCGGCGTCGTTCCGCCCGTTCCCGGCAACGGCCGGGAAGCTGGCCGGGTGGGCCTACACCCTTCAGGGCTCGATGCAGCGCTACGCGGGCTCGGGCGATCCGGACAAGATGAAGGCGGTCGACGGCGTCTCCGCGGGCGAGGTGACGGTGTGGGCCGGCGACGGCGAGGGCGTGTGCTTCTTCGGCGAGCTGATCGCGCTCGGGATGAAGCGGCGCGGCTGCGCCGGCGCGCTGATCGACGGCGGCATCCGCGACATCGAATGGATCGCGAAGCAGAAGTTTCCCGTGTTCGCGCGCTACCGCACGCCGGTGCAGTCGATCGGC
Source organism: Burkholderiales bacterium (assembly GCA_036518595.1). Taxonomy (GTDB): domain Bacteria; phylum Pseudomonadota; class Gammaproteobacteria; order Burkholderiales; family SG8-39; genus VBDM01. The sequence continues at coordinate 1,420 of DATDMW010000020.1, read as the reverse complement.
CGCTGGAAGGTTGCCGCGTGGCAGGTGCCGGTCGAGCTGCCCGGCGCGACGGTGAAGCGCGTTGCCGTGCGGCCGGGCGATTTCGTGCTCGCCGACGTCGACGGCGCGATCGTGATCCCGGCCGGGATCGCGGACGCGGTGCTCGCGCAGGCGGAGAAGCTGACCGCGACGGAGAGAAAGATCCGCCGCGACCTGGACCGCGGCGCGACGCTGGAGGACGTGCTGAAGAAATACGGCCACGTCTGAATCAGACGCGGCGGGCCTCGGCGAAGTGCTTTTTCCAGTAAGGCGCGTCGAGGCTGTCGGTGCGCACGTGCTTGCCCGACGAAGGCGCGTGCACGAAGCGGCCCTCGCCGAGGTAGATGCCGACGTGCGACTTCTTCTTGCCTTCCTCGTCGAAGAACAGCAGGTCGCCGCGCCGCACGCTCGACAGCCGCACGCGCGTCCCCGTCACGAGCTGCGCCTCGGTGCTGCGCGGCAGCCTCACGCCGGCCTGGCGGTAGCTGTACTGCACCAGCCCCGAGCAGTCGAAGCCGGCGGGCGTCGAGCCGCCGAAGCGGTACGGCCGCCCGACCATCTTCAGCGCGAAGCCGGCCGCCTGCTCGGCCGCCGGTCGCGACGCGGCGGGCGCCGCGTCGGGGCGCGTGGGCGCGCCGCCGCAGCCCGCGAGCGCGAGCGCCGCGAGGGCGGTGCAGAGGCCTAGAGCGGCTCGGGTACCCATTGGGGGCAGGATAATAGCGCGGTCCCGGGTCGCGCTGTGCGGATTTTCACGGCCGCCCTAGAGCGGCGTCTCGATCTTCGGCGCCGCCGCCTCGGACGGCTCGGGGCCCGGCCGCGAGACCTGCGAGCGCAGATCCGAGATCTCCTTGCGCTGGCGCGACAGCGTCCAGCGCGCCCGGAGCGCGTTCGGCGCCGTGACGAGCGCCATCACGATGGCGCCGATCGCGAGCGCGAGCAGCAGCACCATCGCGAGCGAGCTGTCGAAGCGCCACACCAGGAACGTCACCGTGACAGGGACGTTGTTCTGGAGCGCGAACGCGACCGCCGCGATCGCGATCGCGATGGCGATGATGATGCCGAGCTGCATAAGGTCCGGGGCGGAAGAACAGGAATCGAACCCGTTGCCCTCGCGGGTGGAACCCGCGCGCTCTCCCTGAGCTACTTCCGCGTCCCCGCGACTGTAGCCGTCCGACGCTTCCCGGCGATGACGCGCGGGATAGTCCGAAGGACGCCGGGCTCAGGCCGGCGCGTGCGCCCCGACCAGCCGCTCGAACGCGGCCTGGGCGCGGAACGCGGCGCGCGGGTCGCCGAGCAGGCGCCGCTCGTGGTGCGCGGCGAGGATCATGCCGTAGATCTCGAAGGTGACCTGCCAGGGATCGGTCCCGGGGCGGAGGTGCCCGGCCTCGATCGCGCCGCGCAC
>DATDMW010000019.1:0-4754 GCA_036518595.1 Burkholderiales bacterium | reverse complement strand
GATGTAGCTCGTCCAGTCGGGGTGAAAACCCTGGCGGGCGTCCGCGTGCTCGTAAAGATGTGTGCCGTCGAAGTAGGCGAGGCCGTGCTCGTCGCTCGGGAAGTGCGACGGCACCCAGTCGAGGATCACGCCGATGCCGTTCTGGTGCAGATGGTCGACGAACCACATGAAATCCTGCGGCGTGCCGTAGCGCGCGCTCGGCGCGAAGTAGCCCGTCGTCTGGTAGCCCCACGAGCCGTAGAAGGGATGCTCGGTCACCGGCATCAGCTCGACGTGCGTGAAGCCCATCTCCTTCACGTAGGCGGCGAGCGCGCGCGCGAGATCGCGGTAGCCGAGGACGCGGTGCGGCGTGTCCGGGCTGCGCCGCCACGAGCCGAGGTGCACCTCGTACACCGAGATCGGCGCGTCGAGCGCGTTCGCGCGCCGGCGCGAGCGCATCCAGTCGCCGTCGCCCCAGTCGTAGTCGAGGCGCCAGACGCGCGACGCGGTGCGCGGCGGCTCCTCGGTGCAGACAGCGAAGGGATCGGCCTTCTGCACCTGGTAGCCCATGTTGTGGGAGGTGATCCGGTACTTGTAGCAGGCCCCGTGGGGCACGCCCTGCGCCACCGCCTCCCACACGCCCGAGCCGTCGTCGCGCGGGCGCAGCTGCAGGTTCTCGGGATTCCAGCCGTTCCAGTCGCCGATCACCGAGACCGCGGCGGCGTTCGGCGCCCACACCGCGAAGCGCACCGCGGCGCCGTCGGCCGTGAAGTGCGCGCCGAGGCGCTCGTGCAGGTGCGCGTGCGTGCCTTGTTTGAACAAATAGGCGTCGTAGTCGGTCAGAGAATCGCGGGTCCGGGACGCCGGAGCCTCGCGGCGGGACGCCCGGGTGTCATGCGTGGTCGCCACGTCGGTGCCTTTCAGAACAGATCATGATGGCGGAGGAGGGAAGGCAATGCCCTGTTTTCTAGGGGTTTATGTCGTTCGGTCGACGGCGCCGACCCGTCCGTCCGGAGGACGCGGGCGCCTGGAACTCGAGTATGGGGACGATCGCGCGACTCTCCCGGTGTTGGCTTCGTCATGTCGCTTCGACCGAGATAAGGCAAAGAAATCCGTGAATGGTTCCATCGGTCCCTCCCGCCGTGTCACCGAGTGGAATCGTGCTAAATTAATCTGCAGCGACGCTCGTCGCTCGCGCGCGGTTTTCGCAGCGCTCTTTGAAGGAAGCCTCCCATTCCCCACGCTCTCGTAGTCGATGACGATACCAACGCCCTTTCCGGGCTCGCCGAGCTGGTCGCGCGCGAGGGCTTCAGCGTAGCGGCCGCGTCGACGCTGCGCGAGGCGCGCGCGCGCATGAACGAGCAGCGGCCGGAGGTCGTCTTCCTCGACCTGCAGCTGCCCGACGGCAACGGCATGGACCTGTTCGAGGACGTGAAATCGCGCGCCGCGACCGAGGTCGTGCTCATCACCGGGCACGCGAGCATCGAGAGCTCGATCGAGGCGCTGCGGCTGGGCGCCGCCGACTACCTGATCAAGCCGGTCAACATCAAGCAGGTCAAGGCGATCCTGTCGCGCGTCGCGCGGCCCGCCGACCTGAAGTCGGAGATCGGCGCGCTGCGCGACGAGCTTCGCCGCCTGGGCCGCTTCGGCCAGCTGCTCGGAACGTCGGCGCCGATGCAGCGCGTCTACGACCAGATCGAGCGCGTCGCGCCGACCGCGGCGACGGTGCTGATCACCGGCGAGAGCGGCACCGGCAAGGAGCTCGTTGCGCAGACGCTGCACAATCTGTCGCGCCGGCGCAAGCAGCCGTTCCTGCCGATCAACTGTGGCGCGATCTCGCCGCAGCTGATCGAGAGCGAGATGTTCGGGCACGAGAAGGGCAGCTTCACCGGCGCGATGCGCGAGCACAAGGGCTACTTCGAGCGCGCGAGCGGCGGCACCGTGCTGCTCGACGAGATCACCGAGATGCCGGTCGAGCTGCAGGTGAAGCTGCTGCGCGTGCTCGAGTCCGGAACCTTCATGCGCGTCGGTTCCGACCGCGAGATCGAGGTCGACGTGCGCGTGCTCGCCGCCACCAACCGCAACCCCGACGAGGCCGTCGCCGAAGGCAAGCTGCGCGAGGACCTGCTGTACCGCCTGCGCGTGTTCCCGCTGCACCTTCCCCCCTTGCGCGAGCGCGGCGAGGACGTGGTCCTGATCGCCAGCCATTTCCTCGACGACATCAACGGCGTCGAAGGGACGGCGAAGACCTTCGCTCCGGCGACGCTCGATCGGCTGCGCGGCTACGACTGGCCCGGCACCGTGCGCGAGCTGAAGAACGTCGTCCACCGCGCCTTCATCATGGCCGACGACCTGATCGACGCGCACTGCCTGCCGCCCGAGCTCGGGCATGCCAAGCAGGTGACGGGGCCGTACTTCCAGGTGCGCGTCGGCAGCAAGGTCACCGACGTCGAGCGCCGGCTCATCCTCGCGACGCTCGAGCAATGCGGCGGCACCAAGGAGAAGGCCGCCGAGATGCTCGGCATCAGCCTGAAGACGCTGTACAACCGGCTGCGCGAGTACCAGGCGCAGAAGGATCCGGCGGCCGACACCGTATACGAAGAGCCCGGGACGCGCGTCGGCTGATCCCGCCGGGCGGGTGACCTTACCCGGCCATCGGCGTCACGACGCCTTCGCGAGGGGGCGCACCTCGGCGCGGAGCGTCACGTCGCGGTAGCCCGCGAGCGCGGCGGCGTTCAGGAACCAGCCCATCAGCGCGATCCAGGTTCCGGCCGCGGGCCCGCCGCCGAGCAGCGGCAGGCGCAGGCCGAACACCATCGCGAAGCCGACGCCGACCAGCAGGCACGAGAGCGCCTGCCCGCTGCGAGCGGCGAAGCGCGTCGCGCCGAGCATGTCGCCGCTCGAGCGCCAGATCAGGGCGCGCAGCACGCGTCCGCCGTCGAGCGGGAACCCGGGCAGCATGTTGAATGCCGCGAGCACGATATTGATCTGACCGAGCCAGAGCAGCAGCGTCGCCATCGGTCCGATGGCGGCGAGCAGGTGTCCGGGCTGCGCATCGACGGACTCGCGCGCGCCCAACGCCACCCCGAGCGCGACGAACGAGGCGCCGAGCGCCAGGCTCGCCCCCGGGCCCGCGAGCGCCGTCCACAGCTCGACGCGCCACGAGCGCGGCTCCGCCTCCAGATGCGCCATCCCGCCGAACACGAACAGCGTGACGCGCCACACCGGGATGCCGCCGGCGCGGCCGACCCAGGCATGCGCGAGCTCGTGGATCGCGACCGACGCCACCAGCAGCATCGACGCGACCAGCGCGACGAACCATCGCATCGACGCGCTCCAGGCGGGATGCCACGCGGGCAGCAGCCCGGTCGCGAGGCTGAAGCTCACCAGCGCGAGCACGATCAGCAGGCTCGCGTGGACGTAGACCTCGATGCCCGCGACGCGTCCGACGGTGAATCCTCCGCTGGTCATGGCGGCGACACCAGGATTCCCGCGTAGGCCGAGCCCGGCGGCGTCGCGGCGAGCGCGGCGAAAGGCGCGATTCTTCGCATCGTCAATGTTCCGACCTTGGAAAGGCAGTTTCCATGCCACGGAGGTCGGCCATTGCGTGCCGCACCGGGCGCCGGCATAGGCCGCCCGGGCCGGTAAATTGTTCCGTGCGCGTGTAAGAATTTCTGCGAAGCCGCGCCAGCGTCGCGGTGCCCCGACGCAGCGCCGCGGCGGCGGTTTGGCGTGCTTATTGCTGATCGCCGGGATGCCATGACCCGAAAAGTCCGCTACGCGGTCGTCGGCCTCGGCCATATCGCGCAGGTCGCAGTGCTCCCGGCGTTCGCGCACGCGCGCGAGAACTCCGAGCTGGCGGCGCTCGTCTCGGGGGATCCGGTGAAGCGCGAGACGCTCGCGCGGCGCTACGGCGTCCCGCGCGCGTGCGGCTACGACGAGTACGAGGACTGCCTGCGCGCCGGCGACATCGACGCCGTCTACATCGCGCTGCCGAACAGCATGCACCGCGAGTACGCCGAGCGCGCCGCGGACGCGGGCGTGCACGTGCTGTGCGAGAAGCCGATGGCCGTCACCGAGGACGAGTGCGAGGCCATGATCCGCGCCGCGCGGCGCAACGGCGTGCGGCTCATGATCGCCTACCGGCTGCATTTCGAGCAGGCGAACCTCGAGGCGATCGAGATCGTGCGCTCGGGGCGCATCGGCGAGCCGCGGCTGTTCAACGCCACGTTCACCATGCACGTCGCCGACGGCAACATCCGCCTGGAGCGGCGCATGGGCGGCGGCACGCTCTACGACATCGGCATCTACTGCATCAACGCCGCGAGAAATCTTTTTCGCGACGAGCCGATCGAGGTGCAGGCGGCGTGCGCCGGGCGCCGCGGCGATGTCGAGGAGGCGGCGAGCTGCGTCCTGCGCTTCCCCGGCGAGCGGCTCGCCGCGTTCACGTGCAGCTTCGGCGCCGGCAAGGTCTCGACCTGCCAGGTCGTCGGCACGCGCGGCGATCTGCGCCTGGACCCGGCGTTCGAGTACGCGGGCACACTGCGCCATCGCCTGAGCGTCGGCGAGCACGTCGAGGAGCGCGCGTTCGACAAGCGCGACCAGTTCGCGCCCGAGCTCGTGCACTTCTCCGAGTGCGTGCTCGCGGGCCGCGAGCCCGAGCCCTCGGGAGCGGAGGGGCTCGCCGACGTGCGACTGATCCGCGCGCTGTACGAGTCGGCGCGGACCGGCAGGCCGGTGAAGCCCGAGCCCGTCGAGCGCGTGCGCCGGCCGGA
>DATDMW010000018.1:0-11804 GCA_036518595.1 Burkholderiales bacterium | reverse complement strand
GACGTGCACGAGCGATGCCGCCGAAGCCCTTCGCCAGGCGGCGTGCCTGCGGCCCGAGATCGTGATCCTCGACATCGGCATGCCCACGATGGACGGATACGAAGTACTGCGGCGGCTGCGCGCGTTCCCCGCGGCGGCGTCGATGACCATCATCGCGCTCACCGGGTTCGCGCAGGAGCGCGACGCCGCGCACGCGATCGCCGAGGGCTTCGACCACCACTTCGCCAAGCCGCTCGATTTCGGCAGGCTCGCCGCGCTGCTCGAGGGCCGCGGCTGAGGTTCTAGGCCGGCATCGCCAGGTCGAGCGCCAGCGCGCCGACCGCGGCGGCCGCCTCGGCCGGCCGCTCGAACGGGAACAGGTGCCCGCCGGGCACGCGTGCCACGCGGAAATGCCGGCGTGGATCGACCAGCCCCGGCCTTCGCATCTCGCTCGATTCCTCTCCACACACGAAGCCGGCGGGCACCTTGAGCGCCGGGAGATCGCGCGCGAGATCGTGCGGGATGGTGCGGTAGATCCGGTACTCGATCCCGGGATCGAACGCGAGCCGCACCCCGCGCCCGTCGCGGCGCATGCCGAGCGTGACGTAGTCGCGCAGGCACTCGGGGTCGAAGCGCAGGAAATTGCGCTTGCCGCGGAAGTGCTCGACCGCCTCCTCCGCCGAGCTCCATTCCGAGCGCCGACCGCGGGTGGTCCCGGCCGGAGTGACGCGGTCGACCAGCCCGAGGCGCTTCACCATCTGCAGCGCGGTGCCCGACCAGCGCTTCGGGATCGGCGAGTCCATGACGACGATCGCGCGGAACAGGTCCGGGCGGCGCGCGGCGGCGCGCAGCGTGAGGAAGCCGCCGAGCGAGTGGCCGGCGGCGACCACCGGATCGCGATAGGTCGATTCGACGTGCCCGATCAGCTCGTCGACGAGATGCGGCCAGCCATCGGTGACGGGATAGCGCGGGTCGTGGCCGATGCGCTCGATCCAGCCGATCTCGAAGTCGCGCTCGAGCCCCGCGAAGAACTTGCGGTAACTCGGCGCGGGAAAGCCGTTCGCGTGCGAGAAGTGCAGGACCGGCCTGGATGTCAGGCGGTCAGCTCCTTCGAGCTCATCGAATAGCGGAAGTTGTCGGGGTCGAGGCTGTCGAGCCTCCCGGCCGCGGTCTCCGCCTGCGGGTACATGAGGAACGTGAGCTTCGCGTACTGCGAGTTCGGCAGCGCGATGTCGTTCGCTGTGTTGAACGCGAGCCAGTTCATCTCCCAGGCGCCGAAGAGCTTCGGCCGCACCGCCTGCACCAGCGGATCGTCGACCGTGGTCGGCTGCGCCTTCTCCTCGAGCACGACCTTGCGCACGTCGGCCGGATCGACCGGCACCCAGCCCCAGGCCTCGAGGTAGACCTCGGCCCGGCAGTGCTGCGCGCGCGTGATGTTCGCCGTTCCCGCCCCGAGGCTGCGGTAGCCGAATTGCGACTTGGCGACGCGCACGCCGTAGACGTCGCGCGCCGGCAGCCCGGACGCGCGCGCGAGCCCGACGTAGAGCGCGTTCAGGTCGGCGCACTTGCCGCCCAGGTTCCCGGTCTCGAGCATCGCCTTGATGTCGCCGGTGCCGCAGCCGCGCACCTTCGGGTCGCGGAAGGTGTTGTCGACGATCCACTCGTAGATCGCTTTCGCCTTGTCGTGGTCGGTCTTCGTGCCCTTGGTGACGTCGCGCGCGGTCTGCAGCACGATGCCGTCGACCGGGATATGGTCGGTCGGGGCGGTGTAGAAGCGGCGCTCCTCGGGCGTCAGCCGGTCGCCGACGCGCGTCAGGCGCGAGCCGAAGTCGACCGCGCGGTCGCGCGTCATGAAGCGGCTGTGCAGCTCGACGTAGGGCTTGTTCTCGGCATCCGGCCACTCCGCGTACAGCATGCCGGCACCGTACTTGCCGTCGTGGACGAGCTTCGCGGTGCTGGCGTTGCCCGACCAAGTGTTGTCGATCACCTTCTGGTAGGTCGAGTCGACCGAGGGCACCGGCAGCCAGACCTTGGTCGTGCCGCCGGGGACGAGCACGTCGACCCGCGTGGTGACCTCGAACATGCGCCAGCTCTGGGCCTGCCGGGGCTGGAAGGGCAGCTGCTGCGCGGTCGCGAATCGGGGGGCGGCGGCGGCGGGGAGCAGCACGCCGGACTTCAGAAAGGAACGTCGATCCATGAACGGAGCCTCCTTCTACGGACTGGGGTGATCGCCGGAACGGGCGATGCCGGCATTATGCCCTGCCCGGCGCAAGGCGGCACGGGGCAGCAGACGGCGCACGACCTGCTCGACGGCCGGCGAGTCCCAGGCGGCATCGCCGACCGCGGAGTAGCGGATCCGCTGGTCGGCGTCGATCAGGAAGCTGACCGGCAGCACGCGCACGCGCCAGGCGCGCGCGACGGAGCTGTCGCGGTCGAGCAGGAACGTGAACGGCAGCGGAAGCTCCTTCAGGAATCCCTTCACGCGCGCGTCGCCTTCGCCGAAGTCGACGGCCAGGACGACGAAGGGCTTGCCCTCGAGGCGCTGCTGGAGACGCTGCATGGCCGGCATCTCCTCCCGGCAGGGCTCGCACCACGTCGCCCAGAAGTTCACGAGCACCACCTTGCCGCGGTAGTCGGCGAGCCGGTGCTCGCGGCCCTCGAGGTCCTTGAGCGCGAGGGCGGGCGGCGTCGCGTCGCCCGTCCAGGGCTTGAGCTCGGCGGCCCGCGCGCCGGCAATAAGCAAGAGCAGCACCACCAGCGCGACCGCGCGCACCTTCATGCCGCGTTGCGCGCGTCGCCGGCGAGGATCGCGAAGTCGTCGGCGAAGCGCTCGATGTTGTCGATCACGTGGGCGCGCTGCTCGGGCGAGAGCGTCCCCGACAGCTCCGCGAGCAGCCTGCCGAAGTCGGCCTCCCAGCGCTTCTCCTCGCGGCGGAACTCGTCGGAGCGCCGAACGTCGGGGTCGTTGAAGTGCCGCGCGAGGAGCGGCGCGAGCTCCTGCGGCGGCAGGCGCTTGCGCAGGAGCGCGACCGCCTCGCGCTGGCCGCGCACGCGGTCCTCGAAGCGCATCATGGCGAAGCGGTCGTGCGCGCGCACGAAGCGCTCGACGCGCGCCTCCTGGTCGCGCGTCAGGTCGCCCGCCCACTGACTCAGCGCGTCGGCCATCCGCCGCGTCTGCACGCGGATCCGCTTGCGCTCGTCGGGGGGCAGGTTCTCGCGCACGTACTTGGCGTTGTTCTCGGCGAGCCTGCGCTCGAGCACGCCGATCTGCTCCGGCGCCAGGCTCGAGAGCATCGGCGCCGCCTCCTCGGCCGCCTTCGCCGCGAACGCGCGGAAGCGGGCGCGCACGGTCGACATCCCCCAGGCGACGTCCTCGGGCGTGAGTCCCTTCGTGAAGCGGCGCTGCGCGGTGCGCAGGAAGGCGACGTACTGCGGGAGCTCGTTCGCGCGGTGCCAGGCGTGGAAGCGCCGCAGGCGCACCCGCAGCTGGTCGGCCTGCGCATCGTCGAGCGCGAAGTAGTCGTTGGCCATCTTGCGCAGGAAGAAGTCGGCGTTGTTGTACGCGATGCGCGTCATGCCCGCGCACCCGGCCAGCAGCAGCGCGGCGGCGATCGCGATCGAGGCCGGGATTCTCACCAGTAGTTCTCCACGGTGATGTGCCCGGGCTCGCGGCGGCGGTGCTTGCGCATGCCGCGGCGTTTGAGCGCCTCCGTGGTGTCGGTGATCATCTCGGGATTGCCGCAGATCATGACCTGCGAGGTCTGCGCCGAGAGCGGCACGCCGGCCGCGGCTTCGAGGCGGCCGTCGTCGATCGCCGACGGGACGCGCCCGTGCAGCGCCGGGGGGCGGTGCTCGCGGCTGATGAAGGGAACGTGGCGCATCTGCCCGACGTGCGCGGAGGACAAGCTTTCGATGCGGTCCCGGTAGGTTAGTTCCTCCGGCTGGCGCACGGCCTGGACCAGCACCACCTGGCGATAGCGCTGCCAGGGCGCCTCGGTCGCGAGGATCGACAGGAACGGGCCGACGCCGGTGCCGCTCGAGATCAGCCACAGGATCTCCGCGTCGGGCACCTCGGAGAGCACGAGGAAGCCCGACGGCTGAGGCGCGAGATAGACGTTGTCGCCCGTCTCGAGCTGCGAGAGCCGCTGCGTGAGCGGCCCCTCGGGAAGCACGATGTAGTAGAACTCGTGCGGCCGCTCCTTCGGCCCGTTCACGAAGGAGTACGGCCGCGCCACCATCTCGCCGCCGACCGCGAGCGCGAGCTTGGTGAACTGTCCCGCCTCGAACGACTTGACGTCGGCGTTCACCGACAGGGAGTACAGTCGCTCGGTCCAGCGCTTCTGCCCCGCGACCGTGCCTTCGACCCAGCGCGACATGTCAGCCGCCGTTCGATGACGGTTTCATTGCGGGTGCCGCAGGAGAAAAGGATCCATCGTCAGCGATTCTACCTCGGCGCCCAGCATGACGATCCGTCCCGCGCGGCGGTTGTCGCCGGTGTCGGAGAACTCGAAGCGGTAGATCCGGCGCAGGCGCGCGTGCCCGGAAAGCGCACGCGCGGGCCGCACCGAGACGCATTCCACCGTGTCGTCGAGCAGCTGCAGCCCGTCGCGCTCGCAGGCGACGCGTCCCGCGGCGACCGCGCGCTCGCGCGCGCGCATGCTGTCGTACCAGAGCCAGGCGAGCGCGGCGACCGCGAGCGCAAAGGCCGCCTCCCCCATCGGGCTAGCGCCCGAGCTCGTACTCCGCCTTGCGCGCCTCGTCCATGAGCGCGCTCCAGACGTGCTCGCGCACCTCGGCGAAGCGCCGCTCGGCGAGCGTCGCGCGGCTGCGCGGATGCGGGATGCCGACGTCGACCACCTCGTGCACGCCGCTGGGGCGCCCCTTGAGGATGACGACGCGGTCGCCCATCAGCACCGCCTCCTCGATCGAGTGCGTGACGAAGATCATGGTGGTCGGCCGCTGTTCCCAGATCCGCAGCAGCTCGAACTGCAGGATCTCGCGCGTCTGCGCGTCCACCGCCGCGAACGGCTCGTCCATCAGCAGCACTTTCGGCTCGACCGCGAGCGCGCGCGCGAGGCCGCAGCGCTGCTGCATCCCGCCCGAGAGCTGGTAGGGATAGTGCCGCTCGAAGCCGCTCAGCCCCACCATGTTGACGTACTCGGGCACCGCGGCGGCGATGCGCTCGGCCGGCTCGCCGCGGATGCGCAGCCCGTAGGCGACGTTGTCGTACACCGTCTTCCAGGGGAAGAGGCCGAAGTGCTGGAACACCATGGCCACGCCCGCGCGCGGCTCGGTGATGCGCTCGCCCTCGACCAGGATGTCGCCGTCCTCGTAGGGGATCAGGCCGTCGATGCAGCGGAGCAGCGTGGTCTTGCCGCAGCCCGAGGGCCCGACGATGGTCACGATCTCGCGCTCGCCGACGGTAAGGTCGATGTTGCGGCACACCTGCAGAGCGCCGTAGCGCTTGCCCACGCGCTTGAGCGCGATGCGATCGGCCACGCTAGTCCTCCGTCCGGTTCCAGGGCGCGATTCGCCGCTCGACCCACTTGAGCGCGGCGGTAAGCGCGATGCCGAGGAACATGAGCAGGATCACGGGCACGAAGGTCCGGTCCATCTTGAAGATGTGCGCGTAGCGAACGATCATGTAGCCGAGGCCGGTCATCGCCGTGTAGAACTCGGCGATGATCATGCCGACCAGCCCGCGGCCGATGGCGAGGCGGATCCCCGCCGTGATGTAGGGCACCGCCCAGGGCAGCAAGACGTCGCGCCACATCTGCCACTCGCTCGAGCGGAACGAGCGCGCGACCTCGAGGAAGCTCGCGTCGACCTTGCGCACGCCCTGGTAGGTGTTGATCAGCACCGGGAAGATCGCGAACAGGAACACGACCACGACCTTGGCCTCGGCGCGGATGCCGAACCACAGCACGAGCAGCGGCACGAGCGCGACCGTCGGCGTCGAGTACAGCGCGTTCAGCCAGGTGTCGAGCACCCAGTCGACCTTTCGGAAGCGCGCCATGATCACGCCGACCGGGATCCCGACGCCGATCGCGAGCAGCATCCCGTAGAACAGGATCTGCAGGCTCTCCCAGGCGTACTTCGGCAGCTCGCCGCTCGCCGTCATCTCCCAGGCCGCGCGCGCGATCGCCGAAGGGTAGGTGAAGAAGATCGGGTCGATGTGCGGGCCGACGATCTCCCACACCGCGAGGCCGACGATCACCGAGGCGATGCGGTAGACCGCGGGCCGGCTGCGCAAAGGGACGCCGGGCGCCCGCTCGCGCGGCGCCGATGCCGCCGGGACGGCGGGCGCGGCGGGCTTGCTCATGGCCGGCTCGTGTTCAGCGCGCGCATCTCAGTGGGCGCATGTCGGCCCCTTCCAGGGACCGAGCTCCTTCAACGCCTCGTTCGCGATCGAGAGGTCGACCGCCTGGTCGTAAGTCGTGCCCTTGCCCTTGTCGATGTTGCCGACCTTGACCATGCGCTCCACGGTGTAGTCGATCATGTCGCGCGGCAAGCCGCTGTTCGCGTCCCAGGCGCAGTTCTTGATCAGCACGTCGAGCGCCTTCGAGACGACCGGGGCGTCGAGGCCGGTGTGCTCGCGGATGATCGGCTCGACCTTCTTGCGGTCGCTGTAGATCATGCGCACGGCGCGGATGTTGTCCTTGGTGAAGGCGACGAGCGCCTTGCGCTTCTTCTTGATCGTGTCCTCCTTGACCGCGTACGCGAGGTACAGCTGCCTGGGCGCGACCTCGGACAGGCGTGCGAGCGGGTGCAGCGAGGGCTTCTTCTCCTTCGCCACGATCTCCTGGTCGACGTGAAGGATCGCGGTGTCGATCTGGCCGGCGACGAGCGGCGGCACGTCCTCGCTGAGGATGCTCACCATCTCGACGTCGTCCTTCTTGAGGCCGGCCGAGCCGAGCACCGTCATGCTGAGCACGAAGGCGAAGCCGCCCGGCTCCTGGATGCCGATCTTGCGGCCCTTCAGCTCTTTCACCGACTTGATGTCGCCCTGCGCCATCATCACCGACTCGAGCTTGGGCGCGCTCGAGAAGATGAGCTTGCTCGGCGCGCCGTTGGAGCGCGCGACCAGCGCGAACGAGCCCGAGGCCGCGGCGATGTCGACGTCGCCCGAGATCATGGCGCGGAACGAGTACACGCCGCCCTCGAACGAGAGGAACTCGACCTTCAGGCCGTCGGCCTTGTAGTAGCCGAGATCGTCGGCGATGAACACCGGCGTGTGGATGATGTTCGGGGGGTTGGTCGGCATCCCGACCGAGAGCTTGGCCTGCGCCGCCGCCGTCAGGGGCGCGGCCAGCAATGCCGCCGCCAGGCCGGCCGCGAATGCGGTCACTGCGCCTTGCTTCGTGGTTCGCATGATTTCCTCCTCCGGAGTTTGACCAGGACCCCTCGTTCTTCTCGTGCTCTGACCGCCAGGGGGCTCCCGAAAAAAAATATAACACACACGTCGCTGGAGGGTCGTCCGGGGCGGGCTTGCGCCGAACGGGTCATCCGCGGGATGCGATATTCCGGAGCCTCGGCGCGCGATACTGACGGGCCGTGGACCGGTGCCCGCAACGACGCAAGCTCCTGCGCCTCGCCGGCGCGTCCGGCGCGGCGCTGGTCGCGCTCGGTGCGCCGTCGCGCGCCGCCGAGCCCCTCGACCCGGCCGGGCCCGCGCCCACGCCGGTCGAGGACCTGATCCATGCGCAGGGCCTGCTCGAGCGGGTGCTCCTCGTCTACGAGGAGTCGGCGCGCCGCCTCGCCGGTGCCGACGAGCCGGTGCAGCCCGAGGTCGTGCGCGACGCGGCGCAGATCGTCCGCGGCTACGTCGAGGACCACCACCAGAAGCTCGAGGAGAAGCACGTCTTCCCGCGCTTCGAGCGCGCCGCCGCGCAGGAGCACGTCGACCTCGTCCGCGTCCTGCGCAAGCAGCACGAGGCCGGGCGGCGCCTCACCGACCGCATCCTGAAGCTCGCCGGGACGACGCTCGACGATCCGGTCGCGCGCAACCAGCTGCAGACGTCGCTGCGCGACGCCGTGCGCATGCTGCGTCCGCACGAGTCGCGCGAGGACACGGTGCTGTTCCCGGCGTTCCGCCGCATGGTCGGCGCGGCCGAATACCGGGCGCTCGGCGAGGCGATGAAGAGCGCGGAGAGGCGCGCGCCCGCCGGCGGGCTCGAGATGATGGTCGAGAAGGTGAGCGCGCTCGAACGCCAGCTCGGGCTCTACGATCTCTCCAAGTTCACGCCGAAAGCCTGATCGCCGCTAAGCGTACCGCCGCGTGAGCCACTCCGCGACCAGCACCGGCTTGGCGTCGCCCTCGCGCTCGACCGTGACGGTCCAGGTCGTCTGCACCCCATTCGGGATGTCCTCGCAAGCGGCAAGCGCGAAGCGCGCGCGCACGCGCGACCCCGCGGGCACGGGACCGGTGAACCGCGCCCGGTTCAGCCCGTAGTTGACGCCCATGCGCGCGCCGCGCAGGTCGATCGCCTGGCCGAGCAGGTGCGGCAGCAGCGAGAGCGTGAGGAAGCCGTGCGCGACGGTGCCCCGGTAGGGCGACTCCTTCGCCGCCCGCGCCTCGTCGACGTGGATCCACTGATGGTCGCCGGTCGCGTCGGCGAACTCGCGGATCCGGTCCTGCGTCAGCGCGAACCAGTCGCTGACGGCGACCTCGGTGCCGACGAGGCGCTTCAAGGCTTCGATGCTGGGGATGACGACGGCGGGCATGTCGCGATGGGATCGTGGCGCAAGGTCGCGTATATTACCCGGCGTAAAACATGGCGGCCACGGCTAAGATCTTCCTCGTCCTCGGCTCGCTCGCGGCGCTCGCCGCGGTGCTGCTCGGCGCCTTCGGCGCGCACGCGCTGAAGGCGCGCCTGGACGCCGACGCGCTGGCGCTCTGGCGCACGGCGGTCGAGTACCACTTCTGGCACGCGCTCGGCCTGGTCGCGGTCGGGCTCGTCGCCGCTCACCTGCCGGGCTCGGTCCTGCTCAAGTGGTCGGGCTGGGCCATGCTCGCGGGCATCGTCCTCTTCTCCGGCAGCCTGTATCTGCTCGCGCTGACGGGCGTGCGCGCGCTCGGGGCGGTCACGCCGGTCGGCGGCGTCGCCTTCCTCGCGGCCTGGGCGCTGCTCGCCGCCGCGGTGCTCAGGGCGTGAGCGAGTCGGCGGGCCTGCTCGAGCAGGCGGTGCTCGAGCACCGCGCCGGCCGCCTCGACGCCGCCGCGCGCCTGTACCGCCAGGTCGTCGACGCCGAGCCGCGCAACGCCGACGCGCTGCGGCTGCTCGGGCTGCTCGAGCTGCAGCAGGGACGCACGGAGAGCGCAATCGCGCGGCTCGAGCGCGCGGCGCAGGCCGCGGGGAAGAGCGCGCCCGTGCTGAACGATCTCGGCAAGGCGTATTTCGCGGCCGGCCGGCCGGCGGACGCGAAGAAGTGCTTCGCGCGCGCCCTGTCGATCAAGGCCGATGACGCCGAGGTCCACGGCAACCTCGGCGCGGTCCTCGCCGAGCTGAACGACCTGCGCGGCGCCGCGGCGAGCCTGAAGCGGGCGGTCGCGCTGCAGCCCGCGTATCCGAACGCGCACTACAACCTGGGCCAGGTGTTGCAGATGATGGGCGAGCCGCGCGAGGCCGAGCGCGCCTACCGCGCGGCGCTCGCGCTCGACCCGGGCATGGTCGACGCGCACTACAACGTGGTCAACATCTTCAACCTGCTGCACGTGCAGGGCCGCGTCGAGCAGGGCGAGCAGGCGTTCCGCCGCGCGCTCGAGCGCGATCCCGAGGACGCGCAGGCGCGCTGGGCGCTCGGCGTGTCGCGCATGTGCACGCTCGCGTCCGCGTCGGACGCCGGTCCGTCGGCCGCCGCGACCGAGCTGCGCGCGCTCTCCGACTGGGTCGCTTCGCGCGCGATCGCGCATCCGGAGCGCGTCGTCGCTTCCGTGCAGCCGTTCTACCTCGCGTACCACGACGGCAACCACCGCGAGCTGCTCGCGCAGTACGGGCGGCTGTGTGCGGACACGATGCGCGGCTGGCTCGAGCGCGAGCGCATCGGTGCGCCGGCCGCGGGAGAGCGCTCGGGACGGCTGCGCGTCGGCATCGTCTCGGCGCAGGTGCAGCGGCACTCGACCTGGGCCGCGTTCGCGCAGGGCTGGGTCGAGCGCCTCGACCGCGAGCGCATCGAGCTCTCGGTGTTCCATCTCGGCCGCACGCACGACGACGAGACCGGGCGCGCGGCGGCGCTCGCCGCGCATTTCGAGCACGGCCCGATGCGCAGCCCGCGCGAGTGGGTCGACGCGATCCTGCGGCGGCGCCCCGAGGTGCTGATCTACCCGGCGCCGGCGCAGGACTCGCAGGAAATGCGGCTCGCGTCGCTGCGGCTCGCGCCCGTGCAGGCCGCGGCGTGGGGGCATCCCGAGACCACCGGGCTGCCGACGATCGACGCGTATCTCTCGGCCGAGGCGTTCGAGCCCGGAGACGCGGACGCGCACTACAGCGAGCGGCTGGTGCGGCTGCCGCGCCTTGGCACGTGCTACGCGCGGCGCGCGCCCGCGGCCGCCGAGCCCGACTGGCGCTCGCTCGGATTCGATCCTGAAGCGCCGCTCCTGCTTTGCGTCGGCAGCCCCTTCAAGTATCCGCCGGCGTTCGACCCGGTGTTCCCCGAGATCGCTCGGCGCGCGCCCGGCGCGCGGCTCGTCTTCTTCGAGAACGAGCCGCGGTTTCTCTCCGCCGGGCTCGAGCAGCGCCTGCGCGCGGCGTTCGCGCGCGCAGGGCTCGCCTTCGAGCGGCACGTCGTTTTCCTCCCGCGCCTCGCGCACGGCGAGTTCTACGGCCTGATGCGTCGCGCGGCCGCATGGCTCGACACGCCCGTGTACTCCGGGTTCAACACCGCGATGCAGGCGCTCGAGTGCGCCCTGCCGATCGTCGCGCACGAGGGCCGCTTCATGCGCGGCCGCTTCGCGAGCGGCATCCTGCGGCAGATGCGGATGGAGGAATGGATCGCCCGCGACGACGCGCGCTTCGCCGAGCTCGCGGCGCTGCTCGCCACCGACGCGGCGCGCCGCCGCGACGCGAGCGAGCGCATCACCGCGGCGCGCGACGCGCTGTTCGACGACGCGGCACCGGTCAGGGCGCTCGAGGAGTTCCTCTTCGCCGCGGCGCGTCCGGGGCGCTAGCGCTGCAGCAGCCCCTTGAGGCGGTCCTTCAGCTTGTCCTCGGCCTGCTGCCGGATCTCGTCGCGACGCTCGTTCAACCGCTCCTTCGCCTTCTCGGTCACAACCGAGCCCAGGTCGACCTTGTAGCCGATCCTGTCGAACGGTCCCGAGAGCCGCACCGGCACGGTGACGCCCTTCAGCGCCTCGAGTTCCGGCCCGCCCTGCCCCTGCAGCGACGAGACGATCGTCGCCTTCACGGTGTAATCGAGCTGCTCGCGGCCGATGTCGACGTCGCCCGCGCCGCCGACGCGGAACAGCGGCGATTTGAGCGCGAGGTCGTCGTTGTGCGCGACGCCGTTCGCGATTCTGAAGCTCGCCGACAGCTCGCTGAAGTCGGTCTTCTCGTCGGTCTTGCCCGCGCCCTCGCCGCCGCCGCGGCCGAGCGCCGCCTTCGCGCCGCGGATCGCCTGCGCGATGTTGACGCCGCGGATCGAGCCGTCGCGCAGATCCAGGCGCGCGCTGCCGCCGAGCGCCTTCTTGATCGCCGACACGGTGTCGCCCTGCGACGTGACGTCGAGCGACACGTTGCCGCGGCCCTCGAGCCGGTCCTGGCCCATCAGGTCCTTGAGCAGCGGGCCGACGCTGACGCCGGTCAGGTTCTGCTTCAGCGCGAGCCGCA
>DATDMW010000017.1:0-3604 GCA_036518595.1 Burkholderiales bacterium | reverse complement strand
GTGGAGCGCGTCGTCGGCAAGCTGATCGACGCGCTGCGCCGGCCCTACCCGGGTATCGGCGACACGCAGCGGCGCGTCTCCGCCACGCTCGGCGTCAGCGTCTTCCCCGACGACGCCACCGACGGCGCGACGCTCATGGAGAACGCCGACGAGGCGATGTATACCGCCAAGCAGGCCGGCAAGAACGCCTATTGCCTCTACTCGAGCACCCGCAAGCCCGCGCCGCCGAACGGCGCCGCGCTCGCGAATTCGGGGTCAGGGTCGTAATTCATTCCGCGCGCGCCAGCTTCATGAAGCTGGCGGTCGCGCGTGCCGCACGGCGAGCGATCTCGCGCTGCGACGGCGGCTTCGCGACGTCGAGGAGAAGGCCGACCAGGAGGTCCTGCCAGAGCAGGCCGAGGTAGTCGCGGGCGAGATCCTCGGCCTGTCCCTTGCCGAGCAGGCCCTTCGCCTGGGCGCGCCCGATCAGTTTCGCGAGGGCGCTTCGGCCCCGGCTCCGGCCCCGGGTTTCCAGCGTGCGGGCCACCTGAGGCGAGACCGTCGCTTCGCCGATGGCGAGGCGGAACATGGCGAGCACGGCCGGGTGGCTCACTTCGCGCAGCAGCGTTTCGGCGAACGTGGTGAGCGAGCGCTCGAGCATGGCGCGGTCCTGCGGCTCGGGCAGGTCCGGCGGCCTCATGCGCGAAGTGCGCGAGGCGATGCAAGCGACGAGCAGGTCCTGCTTGCTGCCGAAGTGCGCGTAGAGCTCGCGCTTCGAGACCTTGGCGCGGCTCGCTATGTCGAGCGTGGTGGTCCGCGAATAGCCCTTCTCGGTGAAGGCGTGGAAGGCGGCGCCGATGACCCGGTCGCGCAGCGCAGGCCCCCATTCGTCCGGCCCCGGAGGCGGGACTTGACGTGGTACTGATGGGTACCGTAGAGTGCGCGGCATTGGTACCGCATGGTACCGCCGCAGCGCGGAGGCGCGCAATGAACATCGCTTCGATCCTTCACGGCACCCCGGGCTGGGTGTTCGGGCTCTTCGCGGTCCTCGTGGTCCTCGGCCTGCAGGCGCTGCGCACCCGCAGCTTCGCCCCATGGCGGCTGCTCGTCGTCCCGGCCGTATTCATCGGCTGGGGGCTCGCCACGCTCGCCGTGCGCTCCGCTGCCTCCCCCGCGCTCGCCGCAGCCTGGGCCGGCGGCGCGCTCACCGGCATCGCCGTCGGCTGGCTCGCCACGCGGCCGGACGCCGTGCGCTTCGACGCGGACAGCGCCCGGGTCACCGTGCCGGGCAGCGCGGCGACCCTCCTCCGTAACATGTCGATATTCGGGGCCAAGTACGGCCTCGCGGTGGCGATGGCGCGCGCCCCCGAGCACGCGTTCGCGCTCCTCGCCTGGGACGGCGGCGTGTCGGGCCTTGCGGCCGGATACTTCTTCGGCTGGCTGCTGCGAGTCGGCGCGCAGTACCGCGCGGCGCGCCTCCAGCCGGCAACATAGCAGCCCGGGAGGCAAGCATGGACGTCGTATCGCTGCGCGGCATCGCGAAGACCTACCACCTCGACGCGGTCGACGTGCCGGCGCTCGCCGACGTGGACCTCGACATCCGCGCCGACTGCTTCACCGTCATCTCCGGGCCCTCGGGCAGCGGCAAGACGACGCTCCTCAACATCGTCGGGTGCATCGACCAGCCCGATCGCGGCGACGTGCGCGTCGCGGGCGAGGACGTGCGCGCGCTCTCCGACGACGCGCTGTCCGATTTCCGGGCGCGCCACCTCGGCTTCGTCTTCCAGAACTTCAACCTGCTGCCGGTGCTCACCGTGTACGAGAACGTGGAGTATCCGCTGCTCCTCTCGCGTCAGCCGGCGGCGCGCAGGCGCCGCCGCGTCGAGGCGCTGCTCGAGGCGGTCGGCCTCGCCGACAAGGCGCGCAACCTGCCCGGGCAGCTCTCCGGCGGCCAGCGCCAGCGCGTCGCCATCGCGCGCGCGCTCGCCTCCTCGCCGAAGCTCGTGCTCGCCGACGAGCCGACGGCGAACCTCGACAGCCAGACCGGCGCGTCGATCATCTCGCTCATGCGCGACATGCAGCGCGAGCAGCACGTGTCGTTCGTCTTCTCGTCGCACGATCCCAAGGTGCTCGCGGCCGCCGACGACGCGATCGTCATCCGCGACGGCCGCATCGAGAAGGTCGAGCGCCGCCCCGCGGGAGGCGCGGCATGAAGACCTTCTCGCTCGCGCTGCGCAACCTGCTGCGCAACCGCCGGCGTTCGGCGATGACGCTGTTCGCCATGGCGATAGGCGCGCTGACGATCCTCGTCTTCGGCGGCTACGTGCGCAACATCCTGTATTCGCTGCAGACGGGCTACGTGCTGCGCGGCGGCCACATCCAGATCCAGCGCAAGGACTACTTCCTCTACGGCACCGGCAATCCCGCCGCCTACGGCATCAAGGACTATCCGCGCGTCATCGACGTCGTGGTGCACGACCCGGTCCTCGCGCCGATGACGAGGGTCGTCACGCCGTCGATCTCGCTCGGCGGCATCGCCGGCAATTTCGACGCCGGCGTATCGCGCACGGTGAGCGGCGTGGGCCTGGTGGTCGACGATCGCATGCGCATGCGCGAGTGGAACGACTACCGCCTGCCGCTCAACCTGCCGCCCTTCGCGCTGAAGGGCAGCGCGCCGGACGCCGCGGTGGTCGGCATCGGCGTCGCGCGGGTGCTGGAGCTCTGCCAGCCGCTCGGCATCCCGGACTGCGTGCGCAAGGCGCCGCTCCAGGAAGCGCCCGGCAAGCGCGCGCCCGAGGACATCGCCGCGCTCGCGGCCGCGGAGTCGCGGCCGACGGCGTCGCCCGGCGAGGCGCACATCGAGCTGCTCGCCGCCAGCGCGCACGGCGCGCCGAATGTCGCCGCGCTGCGCGTGATCAAGGCCGAGCGCCAGGGGTTCAAGGAGATCGACGACATGTTCGTCGGCATGCACCTCGCGCAGGCGCAGCGCCTGCTCTACGGCAAGGACAAGCCGGAGGCGACCGCCGTGGTGATCCAGCTGCAGCACACGAGCCAGATCCCGGCGGCGCGGGCGCGCATCAACGAGCTGCTGGCGACCACGCTCAAGGGCGAGCCCCTGGAGGTGCAGGACTTCGAGGCGCTGAACCCGTTCTACGGCCAGGCGATCGGCATGTTCGGCGCGATCTTCGGCTTCATGGCGGTTTTGATCGGCGCGATCGTGCTCTTCACCGTGGGCAACACGATGAGCATGGCGGTGGTCGAGCGCACCACCGAGATCGGCACGCTGCGCGCCATCGGCCTGCGCCGCTCCGGGATCCGCAACCTCTTCATGTGCGAAGGGCTGCTGCTCGGCCTGATCGGCACCGCGGCCGGGATGGCGCTCGCGCTCGCCCTCGCCTGGCTCATCAATCATTCCGGGCTCACGTGGCTGCCGCCGGGCAACGTCGATCGCGTGCCCCTCAGCGTGCGCGTGTGGGGCGAGACCGCGCTTCTCCTCTTCACTGGCATAGGCCTCACCGCGGTCGCCGTCGTGTCGGCGTGGTGGCCGGCGCGCCGCGCCGCGCGCCTGCCGGTCGTGGACGCGCTGCGCCATGTCTGAGCGCGGCTCCGGCTTCCTCGCTGCCCT
>DATDMW010000016.1:0-5990 GCA_036518595.1 Burkholderiales bacterium | reverse complement strand
CGCTGCTCGATCGCGACCGTCGGCGGACTGCCGAAGATCGCGTCCACGTCGGGCCGCGCCGAGGGCTGCACGAACTGGCGCGCGTACGCGTTCAGAGACTCGAGATACCGGCGCTGTCCTTCCGAGAACAGGATGTCGAAGGCGAGCGTCGACTTGCCCGAGCCCGAGACGCCGGTGATGACCGTGAACTTGTCGCGCGGGATCTGGAGATCGTCGATTCTCAGGTTGTGCTCGCGCGCATTGTGGATCGTGATCGCGTTCGGCGGCCTGTGCTGCGGCCGTTCGCCGTGAGCGCCCGAGCTTGCCGAAGGGCGAAGGGCCGGGGGCGTCGCGAGCGCCGTCTCGTACTCGCGCAGCGCCCGCCCCGTGTGCGAGCTCGCGTGCGCCGCGACGACGTCGGGCGTGCCCTGGCACACGATCCCGCCGCCCGCGTCGCCGCCCTCGGGGCCGAGGTCGACGATCCAGTCGGAGCCGCGGATCACGTCGAGGTTGTGCTCGATGACGACGAGCGAGTGTCCCGCGGCGATGAGCTGCCGGAACGCGCGCAGCAGCCGCGCGACGTCGTCGAAGTGCAGGCCGGTGGTCGGCTCGTCGAACAGGAACAGCTTGCCCGCGTCCGTTCGCGGTGAGCCTGTCGAACCGCGAGCCGCTTCCACCAGGTGCCCCGCCAGTTTCAATCTCTGCGCTTCCCCACCCGACAGCGTCGGCACCGGCTGCCCCAGCCGCAGGTACTCGAGCCCGACGTCCGAGAGCGGCTGCAACGCGCGCTTTACTTCCGCCCGGTCGGAGAAAAAGATGAGCGCCTGCGACACGGTCAGCTCGAGCACGTCGGCGATCGACTTGCCCTCGACCTCGATCTCGAGAACCTCGGCGCGGAAGCGCTTGCCGTCGCACGCGGGGCAGCGGAGATACACGTCGGAGAGGAACTGCATCTCGACGTGCTCGAAGCCGTTGCCGCCGCAGGCCGGGCAGCGGCCGTTGCCCGAGTTGAAGCTGAAGGTGCCGGCGGTGTACTTGCGCTCCTTCGCGAGCGGGTGCGCGGCCCAGATCGCGCGGATCGCGTCCCACGCGCCGACGTAGCTCGCGGGGTTGGAGCGCGTGGTGCGGCCGATCGGCGTCTGGTCGACCATCACGACGTCCTCGATCTGCCCGGCGCCCTCGAGCGCGGCGAAGGCGCCCGGCGTCTCGCTCGGCTTGCCCTTCGCCTTGCGCAAGGCGGGGTAGAGCACGTCCTGCACCAGGGTCGACTTGCCCGAGCCGGAGACGCCGGTGACGCACACGAGCTGCCCGAGCGGGAAGGCGACGTCGATGCCCTTGAGGTTGTGCTCGGTCGCGCCGCGCAGCTTCAGCGCCGCGCCGTCGCGCCGCGGCGGGTGCACCATCGCGCCGTCGGCGCGGTTGCGGCCCGAGAGGTAGTCGGCCGTGAGCGTGCGCGCGCTGCGCATCTCGGCGGGCGTGCCGAAGAACACCACCTCGCCGCCGCGCTCGCCGGGACCGGGCCCCATGTCGAGCAGGCGGTCGGCGGCGAACATGATCTGCGGGTCGTGCTCGACCACGACGAGCGAGTTGCCGGTGTCGCGCAGCCGGCGCATCACGGCGATGACGCGCCCCATGTCGCGCGGGTGCAGGCCGATCGAGGGCTCGTCGAGCACGAACAGCGTGTTGACGAGCGAGGTGCCGAGCGCGGTGGTGAGGTTGATGCGCTGCACCTCGCCGCCCGAGAGCGTGCGCGACTGCCGGTCGAGCGTGAGGTAGCCGAGGCCGACCTCCTCGAGGTAGCCGAGGCGCGCGCGGATCTCGGTCAGCAGCAGGTCGGTCGCCTCGTCGAGCGGGGCGGGAAGCTGGAGCGAGTCGAAGAAGCCGCGCACCTTCGAGATCGGCAGCAGCATCATCTCGTGGATGCCGAGGCCCGTCTCCCGATCACCCCGAGCTTGTCGAGGGGCCCGAGCCCCCAGCCGCCACAGCAGCGCCTCCGGCTTCAGCCGCGCCCCGCCGCAATCCCCGCACGGGTTGTACGCGCGGTAGCGCGACAGCAGCACGCGCACGTGCATCTTGTACGCCTTCGTCTCGAGCCAGGTGAAGAAGCGGCGCACGCCGTACCAGACGCCGGGCCACGACTTCCTCCAGCTCACCCAGTCGAGCTCGCCTTCGAGCACCCACTGGCGCTGCTTCTCGGAGAGATCGCGGAACGGGACGTCGAGCGGGATGCCGCGCTTCTTGGCGTATGTCTCGAGGTCGTCCTGGCACTCCTTGAACGAGGGCGACTGCCAGCAGCGCACCGCGCCCTCGCGCAGCGTCTTCGCCTCGTCGGGCACGACGAGCCCGAAGTCGATCCCGATCACGCGTCCGAAGCCGCGGCAGGTCTCGCACGCGCCGAGCGGCGAGTTGAACGAGAACAGCGACGGCGTCGGCTCGGCGTAGTGGATGTCGCAGTCGGCGCAGTGCAGGTCGGCGGAGAAGCGCCACACCGGGCCGTCCTCGACGTGGACGTCGACCTTGCCCTGGCCGACGCGCAGCGCCGCCTCGAGCGCCTCGACCACGCGCGTCTTCTCCGCCCCCGACCACCGTATACGATCCTGGATCACCTCGAGCGCGGTCTTCGACTTCGCCTGGAACCGGTCGTACCCTTGAGCCTTCAGCGCCGCCTCGATCTCGTCGGCCTTGAAGTTCTTCGGGATCGGGACGGGGAAGGCGACGATCAGGCGCGGGTCGCCTTCTTTCGCTGCGCGCGCCGCGATCTCGGCGTAGATCGACTCCGGCGTGTCGCGCCGCACCGCCCGCCCGCAGCCGCGGCAGTAAAGCCCGGCGGCGCGCGCGTAGAGCAGCTTCAGGTGGTCGTTCAGCTCGGTCATCGTGCCGACGGTCGAGCGCGACGTGCGCACCGGGTTCGTCTGGTCGATGGCGATGGCCGGCGGGATGCCCTCGATGGCGTCGACCTGCGGCTTGTCCATGCGGTCGAGGAACTGGCGCGCGTACGGCGAGAACGTCTCGACGTAGCGACGCTGCCCTTCGGCGTACAGCGTGTCGAAGACGAGCGACGACTTCCCCGAGCCCGAGACGCCGGTGACGACCACCAGCTCGTTCGTCGGGATCTCGAGGGTCAGGTTCTTGAGGTTGTTTTGCCGGGCGCCGCGGATCGTGATCGCCGCGCCGGACTTGCGGTGCTGCATCCCGCTATTGTAGCGGGCGTGTCAACCCCGAGGCGGAGCGCCTTTGAGACCGTCGAGGATCGCCCGCGCGCGCTGCATCGAGAGCTCGCGCGTCGCCGGATGGAACGCCTGCGCCCCGGGCATCATGTACCCGTGGAGCACGCCGGGAAAGACGTGCACCTCCACGTTCTTCCGGCGCGACGCCAGGGCGCGATAGGCCTCCAGCACCGGGGCCGGCGCCTGGTGGTCGCGGTCGCCCCAGAGGATGCAGACCGGCGCGCCGACGCCGTCGAGCTCTGCGATGTAGTCCAGCATCTGGCTGCCGTGGCAGGAAATGCCCGCGGCGTAGCCGAGGCGCTTCGGCCCGAGGATCGCGTACGGGCCGCCGTAGCAGAACCCCATCGCCGCGGCGCGCCCGTTGAAATTGGGCAGCGTGCCGAGGTACGCGAGGGTGTCGGCCATGTCGCTTTCGCCGATCCTGATTTTTTCCAGGCGAGGCCGCGAGCGCTGCGCGGTGCGCTCGTCGTCGCGGGAAAGCGGCCCCGGGATCGAGCGCCAGAACAGGTCGGGCGCCGCGGCGATGAAGCCGTGCGCGGCAAAGTCGTCCGCGATGGCGCGCAGGTCCGCGTCGACGCCGTGCACGGCGGAGGCGAGCACGACGGCCGGGACCGGCCCGCCGATCGCGGGCGCGGCCAGGTAGCACGCGAACTCGCCGCCGTGTCTCGATCGGATGTTGAGAAAGCCCGTCGCAGCCTCCAGGTCAGTCGGGCCTGATTTTCGCAAACTTTATGACCTTGCCCCACTTCTCGGTTTCGGCGGCGACGAGCCGGCCGAAATCGGCGGGCGAGCCGCCGAGCACCGTGCCGTCGAGCTTGGCGAGCCGCGTCCTGAACCCGGGATCGGCAAGCGCGGCGTCGATCTCCCCGTTGAGCTTTTCGACGATCTCCGCGGGCGTGTTCTTCGGCGCGCCGATGCCGAAGAGCGAGCCCGCCTCGTAGCCCGGGACGGATTCGCCCACGGTCGGGATGTCCGGAAACGCGCTCGAGCGCTTCGCCGTGGTGATCGCGAGCGCGCGCAGCCTGCCGGCCCGGGTGTATTGAACGGTCTGGCCCGGGTTGGTGAACACGACCTGCACCTCGCCGGCGAGCAGGTCGGTCAGCGCGGGCGCGACGCCGCGGTACGGCACGTGGACGATGTCGACGCCGGCCATCATCTTGAACAGCTCGGCGGTGATATGGGTGATCCCGCCGACGCCGGCCGAGCCGTAGGAAAGCTTGCCCGGATGTGCCTTCGCGTAGGCGATGAGCTCGGGAAGCGTCGCGGCCGGGACCGACGGATGCACCACCATGACGAGGTCGCCGCGCATCAGGCCGGCAACCGGCGCGATGTCGCGGATGAAATCGAAGCCGAGCTTGTCGTAGAGCGTCGCGTTGATCGCGTTCGGCGAGCCGACCAGGAGGAGCGTGTAGCCGTCCGCGGGCGCGCGCACCACCGCCTCGGTGGCGATATTGCCGCCGGCACCCGGCCGGTTCTCGACCACGAAGGGCTGGCCGAGCCGCTGCGACAGCCGCTCGCCGATCAGGCGCGCGAGCACGTCGTTCGGGCCGCCGGCGGAGAAGCCGACGACGATGCGCACCGGCCGCGACGGGTAGGCCTGCGCCCGCGCGAGGCGCGGCACGGCCGCGAGCGCGGCAGCCCCGGCTGCGAGATTCAGGAATCGGCGGCGCGAAAATGTCATGGCGTTCTCCTCGGGTCCCTGGCGAATATACGTGGAGGCGGCCATGCGCACATAATGCCGTCTTCTGATGCTCCCATATCGGACCTGCAATGGGTAACGCCGTGCCGCCGGGCGATCGAGCCGGGCTGCGGATGAAGCTGCGCGACCTGCACGTGCTCATGACCGTGGCGCAGGCCCGCAGCATGAGCAAGGCGGCGGCGCTCCTCCACACCACCCAGCCGGCCGTGTCCCGGTCCATCGCCGAGCTGGAGGGCGCGCTCGGCGTGCGGCTGCTCGAGCGCAGCGTCCGGGGCGTGGAGCCGACCGCGTACGGCCGCGCCGTGCTCGAGGGCGGCGTGGCGGTCTTCGACGAGCTGCGCCGGGCGGTGCGCAACGTCGAGTTTCTCGCCGATCCCGCGGCCGGGGAGGTGAGGATCGGGTGCACGCCCATTCTCGCCGCGAGCTTCGTCTCCGCGGTGGTCGACCGGCTGTCGCGGCGCTATCCGCGCATGGTCTTTCACCTGGTGACGGCCTACGCGGAGCCGCTGCGCCGCGCGCTGCTCGCGCGCGAGGTCGATTTCCTCGTCGTGCGGAGATTCGCTCCCGCCGCGGAGGAGCAGCTCGAGTTCGAGCCTCTCTTCGACGACTCGTATGTCGTCGCGGCCGGCGCGAAGAGCCGGTGGGTGCGGCGGCGCCGGATCGAGCTGGCGGAGCTGGCGGGCGAAGCGTGGACGCTGCCGCCGCCGGGAAGCGCGATCGCGTCGATCGCGATGGAGGCCTTTCGCGCTGCAGGACTCGACTATCCCCGCACGACCGTGGTCTGCGACTCTCCCGAGACGCGCATCAGCCTCCTCGGGACCGGGCGCTTCGTCACGATCTTCCCGGCCTCGATCTCGAGGTTCCCGACGCTGCGCCCGGAGATCCGGATCCTGCCCGTCGCTCTGCCGAGGGCCCGGGTGCAAAACGTGATCGTCACCCTGAAGGGCCGCGCGCTCAGCCCCGTCGCCAAGCTCTTCATCGAGCGCGCCCGCGAGGCGGCGCGGGCGGACCGGGCCGGGAGGCGGCGGGGCGGCTGAGGGCCGCGCGGCGGGCCGGCATCCGGGCTACGCGGCGCCTGCGAAAAT
>DATDMW010000015.1:0-2675 GCA_036518595.1 Burkholderiales bacterium | reverse complement strand
GGGTAGATAGCGCTCGCCTTTCGCGAACGCGCCCGGTTCGTCGTGCGCGTAGCGGTACCCCTTGCCGTAGTCGAGCTCCTTCATGAGCTTCGTCGGGGCGTTGCGGAGGTGCACGGGCACGGGGCGGGATTGATCGTCGGCGACGAAGGCGCGCGCCGAATTATAGGCCTCGTAGACGGCGTTGGATTTCGCGGCGCAGGCGAGGTAGAGGACCGCCTCGGCGAGCGCGAGCTCGCCTTCCGGGCTGCCGAGCCGCTCGTAGGTTTCGCAGGCGTCGAGCGCGATGCGCAGCGCGCGCGGATCCGCGAGCCCGATGTCCTCGATCGCCATGCGCACGATGCGCCGTCCGAGGTAGAGCGGATCGGCGCCGCCGTCGAGCATGCGCACGAGCCAGTACAGCGCGGCGTCGGGGCTCGAGCCGCGCACCGACTTGTGCAGCGCCGAGATCTGGTCGTAGAAGGCGTCGCCGCCCTTGTCGAAGCGGCGCAGGTTGCGCGCGACCGCGTTCTCGACGAACGCGCCGTCGACCTCCGCCACGCCGGCACTCTTCGCGGCCGTGTCGAGGATCTCGACCAGGTTGAGCAGGCGCCGCGCGTCGCCGTCCGCCCAGCCGACGACGCGCTCGCGCGCGCTCGCGTCGTAGCGCGGGCCGTCGGCCGAGCGCCGCACCGCGCGGTCGAAGAGCTGACCGAGCTCGGCCTCCGTGAGGCTCTTCAGCACGTACACCGTCGCGCGCGAGAGCAGCGCGCCGTTCACCTCGAACGACGGGTTCTCGGTCGTCGCGCCGACGAAGGTGAAGAGGCCCTGCTCGACGAACGGAAGGAACGCGTCCTGCTGCGCCTTGTTGAAGCGGTGCACCTCGTCGACGAACAGGATGGTGCGCCGGCCCGAGGCCGCGAGCGCCTCCTGCGCGCGCTGCACGGCCTCCTTGATGTCCTTGACGCCCGACAGCACGGCCGAGAGCGCGATGAACTCGGCGTCGAAGGCGTCGGCCATCAGGCGCGCGATCGTCGTCTTGCCGGTGCCGGGCGGCCCCCAAAGGATCATCGAATGCGGCTTGCCCGACTCGAACGCGAGGCGCAGCGGCTTCCCCGGCCCGATCAGGTGCTGCTGCCCGACCACCTCGTCGAGCGTCTTCGGCCGCAGCGCGTCGGCGAGCGGCGATGCGGGCGCCGGCCCGGGGAAAAGGTCGCTCCCGCGGCCGCTCACGGCGCGGTCACTTCGTGTCGCCGATGACATCCGCGCCTTTCGGGGGCGAGAACCTGAACTGCGACGCGTCGAGCTTCGGGTTGCGCTGGAGCGAATGGAACCGCAGCACCGTCGTCTGTCCGAAGCTGTCGGAGAGCTCCATCGCCGCGAGCCCCGAGGCCCCGAAGCCGATCCGGATGCGCTCGAAGCTCGCCTCCTTGTCCCTGGGGCGCGCCGCCACCCACTCGAGGCCGTCCTTGCGCCCCGCGTCCGACAAGTCGAACGCCTTCGCCACGTCGTTGCTGCCGGCGAGGAGCGCGGCCGGCGTCGATCCGAGCGCCTTGTCGAGGCGCTTCACGGTGACCTGGTTCAGGTCCTCGTCGTAGATCCAGACCTTGCGGCCGTCGCCGACGATGACCTGCGGATAGGGTTTTTCGTAGACCCAGCGGAACTTCCCCGGCCGCTGGAACGCGAGCGTCCCGCGCGACTCCTGGACCACGCGCCCGCTGCGGTCGCGGATCTGCTGCGTGAAGCCGCCGCGCGCCGACTGCGTGCCCTTGAGGAAATCGGAGAATCGATCGAGGCTCGAGGCGCACGCGACGGGGGCGAGCGCGAGGGCGACGAGCGCGGCGAAGGCGTTGCGGAGCAGGATCGTCATGGAGGGTGGGACAGCGGGCCCGATTATACGTGCCCGGCCGAGGCGCGCCGGGCGCGCGCCCTACTCGGCCTTGGCGGGCACCAGGACGTCGCGGTTGCCGTTCGACTGCATCGCGGACACGAGACCCGCGACCTCCATCTGCTCGATCAGGCGCGCCGCGCGGTTGTAGCCGATGCGCAGATGCCGCTGCACCAGCGAGATGGACGCGCGCCGGGTGCGCAGGACGATGTCGACCGCCTGGTCGTAGAGGGGGTCGGCCTCGCCACCGGGGTGCTCGCCCGGGGCGAGCTCGCCGTTCGCCGCCGCCTCCCCGCCCTCGAGCACGCCGCCGATGTAGTCGGGCGCGCCCAGCGACTTCAGATGCTCGACGACCTTGTGCACCTCGTGATCGGCGACGTACGCGCCGTGGACGCGCGTCGGCATGCCCGTGCCGGGCGGCAGGTACAGCATGTCGCCCTGCCCGATCAGCGATTCGGCGCCCTGCTGATCGAGGATGGTGCGCGAGTCGACGCGGCTCGAGACCTGGAACGCGATGCGGGTCGGGATGTTGGCTTTGATCAGCCCGGTGATCACGTCCACCGACGGGCGCTGCGTGGCGAGGATGAGATGGATGCCGGCGGCGCGCGCCTTCTGCGCGATGCGCGCGACCGACGTCTCCACTTCCTTCGGCGCGCACATCATCAGGTCCGCGAACTCGTCGATCACGACGACGATGTACGGCAGCTTGTGCTGCGTCACCGGCTCGACCTTCTCGCGCGCGTCGGCCTGCTCGGGGCTGTCGGCGGCGACCGCCTTGCCGACGTCGTCCTCGATCGCCCTCGCGGCGGCG
>DATDMW010000014.1:0-3512 GCA_036518595.1 Burkholderiales bacterium | reverse complement strand
GACCGAAGCGCCGAACCACCCGCAGAAGCCCGAGTGGGGGAAGAGGAAACTGCCCTTCTCGCGCGACCTGTGGATCGAGCGCGAGGATTTCAGCGAGAACCCGCCGAAGGGCTACTTCCGTTTGTTCCCCGGCAACAAGGTGCGCCTGCGCTACGGCTTCGTCGTCGAATGCATCGGCTACGACAAGGCGACGGATACCGTCCGCTGCACCTACGACCCGGATACCAAGTCAGGCACGCCGGGCTCGGAGAAGGTGAAGGTGAAGGGCAACATCCACTGGGTGAGCGCGAAGCATGCGCACGCGGCCGAGGTGCGGCTGTACGACCGCCTGTTCAAGGCGCCGCATCCCGGCGCGGGCGATCGCGACTTCCTCCAGGACCTCAACCCCGATTCGAAGAAAGTCGTCACGGCGCAGCTCGAGCCGGCGCTGAGGGACGCGAAGCCCGAGGAGCGCTTCCAGTTCGAGCGGCACGGCTACTTCGTTGCCGATCGCTCCGACTCGACGGCCGGCGCGCCGAAGTTCAACCGCGCGGTGACGCTCCGGGATTCCTGGCAGAAATAGGCAGGCTCACTGCTCGACCCGGATCCCCGCCTCGCGAATCACCTCGCCCCAGCGCCGCGTCTCGTCCTTCAGGAACTGCTGCATCTCCTCCGGCGTGAACGCCGAGGGCTCCGCGCCCTGCGCGGCGAGCTTCTCGCGCACGTCGGGGGCCGAGGTTGCGCGCACGACGTCGTCCCGCAAGGTCTTGATGAACGCCGCGGGAGTCCCCTTCGGCACGGCGAAGCCGAACCAGTTGGTGACGACGTAAGGCACGCCCGCCTCGGTCGCGGTCGGCACGCCGGGCAGCGCGGGCGAGCGCTTCGCGGTCGAGACCGCCAGCGCTCTTGCCTTGTTGCCCTTGATCGAGCCGAGCGCGGTGGGCGACGCGGCGATGATGAGGTCGACCTGCCCGCCCTGCAGCGCGACGCTCGCGTCGCTCATGCCCTTGTACGGGACGTGCGTGAGGTTGATGCCGGCGTCGTGGAGGAAGAGCGCGGTGACGACGTGGTTGACGCCGCCGACGCCCGAAGAGCCGTAGTTCAGCTTCCCCGGCCGCGCCTTGGCCTCGGCGACGAGCTCGCGCAGCGACTTCAGCTTCGATTCGGTGCTCACGGTGATCACGAACGGCGTCTGCGCGATCATCGCGGCGGGCACGAGGTCGTTCGCGGCGTCCCACGGCAGCTTCGCGAACAGCCCGGGCAGCATCGGGTAGGTCGCGTCGATCAGCGCGATGGTGGTGCCGTCGGCCGCGGATTTCGCGGCGGCCTCCCAGCAGATGCGGCCGCCGGCGCCGGTGCGGTTCTCGACCACGAAGGTCTTGCCGGTCTGCTCGTTGATCTTGATCGCCGCGAGCCGGCTGTAGGTGTCGCTCGCGCCGCCGGCGGCGAAAGGCACGAGCACGCGGACCGGGCGCGCCGGGCTCTGCGCGTATGAGCTGATGCTCGCGAAAGCGAGCGCAAGGGCAAGGGCGATCGGCAGGCTGCGCATCGGCAAGGTCCTTCACGACGGGGGATCGCGTGATGCTACCCCATCCTCCCGCCGCGCGCGGGTGCCCGAACCTTGACCGGCGTCAATCCCGGCGTCCGGGCCGCTCCTATATTGGCGCGGTCCAGATCCGGGAGACCGAAGATGAAAGCCTTGCTCGCCTTGTCTCTGTTCACGATCGCGCTCGCGTCGCTGCTGCTGCTCACCCGCGCCGGCGACAACGTCCGTTGGGAAACGCTGCGCGTCTACCCGCTTTCCGCCGCCGCCGACGCCCGATCCGTGGCCGTCGCCGTGCCGTCGAGCTGGCGCGAGGCGGGCCAGACCTCCTTCCTCGGCTCGACGCTGCGCTTCGTCGACGAGTCGGGCAGGGAGATCGCGATCACGCGCGCCGACCTGCTGCAGGCCGCGGCCGAGAACCGCGTCTATCGCCCGGCGCGCGCCGAGGAGCTGATGCTGGCGCAGCGCCCCGCCCGCTAGGCGGCCCGGGCGCTGCGTCCGGTATGCGATACTCCCCGGTCCGCGGGGAGCATGGTACGTGGCGATCGCAGCAAAGGCGGCCGAAGAGGCCTACGACGAGGGACTGCGCCGGTTCGACGCGGGCGACCTCGACGCCGCCGCGCGCGCCTTCGAGCGCGCGGTCGCGCTCGACCCCGGCTTCGAGCGCGCGCATTACCAGCTCGGCAACGTGCGCCAGGACCAGGAGCGCTGGACCGATGCGGAGCGCTGCTTCCGCGGCGCGCTCGCGCTCGACCCGGGCCACGCCGAGGCGCACAACAACCTCGGCGTCGTGCTGCAGGTGCTGGGACGGAGCCGCGACGCCGAGGCGAGCTACGCGCGCGCCGCCGAGCTCAAGCCCGCGCTCGTCCACCCCTGGCTCAACCTCGGACGCATGCTCGACGGAATGGGCCGGCGCGCCGAGGCGATCGCGTGGCTGGAGAAGGGCTCGGCGCTGAGCGCCGAGCCCGAGGCATTCCGCCACGTGCTCGCCGCCATGCGCGGCGACGCGGCGACGGGGCGCGCGCCCGACTCGTACGTACGCAGCACCTATGACGGCTTCGCCGCGCAGTTCGACCACCGCCTCGTCGGCGAGCTCGGCTACCGCGTGCCCGAGGCGATCTCGGCGGTGCTCGCGGACCTCGGACGCCCCGCGCCGGCGGCGGCCGATATCCTCGATCTCGGCTGCGGCACCGGGCTCTCGGGCTGGGCGCTGCGCGGCCTGGCACGCAGCCTCACGGGCGTCGATCTCTCGCCGAAGATGCTCGAGCAGGCGCGCGCGCGCGCCTGCTACGATGTGCTCGCGGAGGACGAGGTGGTCGCCTGGATGCGCGCGAGCCCGGCGTCGCGCTTCGATCTCGTCGTCGCCGCCGACGCCTTCATCTACTTCGGCGCGCTCGACGCCGTGTTCGCAGAGGTCGCGCGCGTGTCGCGCCCCGAGGCGCTGTTCACGTTCTCCGTCGAAAGCTGCGAAGGCGCGGAATGGCGGCTGCAGGACAGCGGCCGCTACGCGCAGTCGGACGACTACATCCGCCGGCTCGCGGCCGACCACGGCTTCGCCGTCGCGGTGAACCGCGAGCAGCCGATCCGCAAGCCCGTGATCGGGCGGCTGTACGTCCTCGAGCGCCGCTGACCCCGCGCCTCAGCGCGCGAGCGGGCTCGGACGCACCTGGATCTTGTAGACCTTCGGCCGGTTCTCGGTGCCGCCCTCGTTGTGGAACACGGTGCGCGTCCCCGACATCGTCCACATGCCCCTGCCCTTCCAGCCCGCCGACGGATCGTCGATGCGGCCGTCGACCAGCTTCGTGAAGAACCCGAGCGGGTACGGGATGCGGATGTCGACGAGCTTGCCGTCCACCACCGCGAGCAGCGACTCGCCGCCGTTCGCCGAGGCGACCGGCACGTTCGCCCCGAGGCCCAGCGTGTTGTAGCGGTCGACCCAGATGTAGTACGCGTGGTTCGCGCTGCCGGACGGGTCGAGGCCCTTGAACTG
>DATDMW010000013.1:0-9055 GCA_036518595.1 Burkholderiales bacterium | reverse complement strand
GTCCAGATGGCGTCGATCGCCTCGGAGCGGGCGCGCTTGGAGCGGATCTTGAAGGCATTGCGCAGCTCGGCTTCGGAGCTGGAGCGGATGCGCTCGGCGAGCGCCTCGTCGCGCGCCGCCGGCTTCCAGTCCCAGGCGGGCTTGGCGGCCTGGTCGGCGAGCTCGTTGATCGCGCCGATCGCCGCCTGCATCTGCTGGTGCCCGAAGACCACCGCCCCGAGCATCACGTCCTCGGGCAGCTCGCTCGCCTCGGACTCGACCATCAGCACGGCATGCTCGGTTCCGGCGACGACGAGATTGAGCTTGCTCTTCTCCTTCAGCTCCGTGTTGGTCGGGCACAGGACGTACTGGCCGTCGATGTAGCCGACGCGCGCGCCGCCGATCGGGCCGTTGAACGGGACGCCGGAGATGGTCAGCGCCGCCGACACGCCGATCATCGCCGGGATGTCGGGGTCGATCTCGTTGTTGCTCGAGAGCACCTGGGCGACGACCTGGATCTCGTTGTAGAAGCCGTCGGGGAAGAGCGGCCGGATGGGCCGGTCGATCAGCCGCGAGGTCAGCGTCTCCTTCTCCGAGGGACGGCCCTCGCGCTTGAAGAAGCCGCCGGGGATCTTGCCCGCGGCATAGGTCTTCTCGACGTAGTCGACCGTGAGCGGGAAGAAGTCCTGACCTTGGCGGGCCTCCTTGGCGCCGACGACCGTGCACAGGACGACGGTGTCGTCCATGTTGACGAGCACGGCGCCGTGGGCCTGGCGCGCGATCTCGCCGGTCTCGAGCGTCACTTGGTGGGCGCCGTAGGTGAAGCTTTTCTTGATGGGAGTCATAGCAGTCTCGATAAATGCCGGGCGCGTCTTGGGGACGTCGCTCGAACCTCTGAATCAAAAACGCCCGCGCGGGATACGGGCGGGCGTCGCGGAGTTACTTGCGGAGGCCAAGCTGCTCGATCAGCTTCTGGTACCGGTCGACGTCGCTGCGCTTCAGGTAATCCAGGAGCTTGCGGCGCTGGCTCACGAGCTTCAGCAGTCCGCGTCGGGAATGATGATCCTTCACGTGCGTCTTGAAGTGGTCGGTCAATCCGTTGATGCGGGCGGTGAGCAGGGCGACCTGCACTTCGGGCGAGCCGGTGTCGCCTGTGGCGCGTTGGTGCTGCTGCACGATCTGCGCTTTTTGCGCGACGGTCACGGGCATGCTTCTCTACTTTCTCGTCTCTTCTCGGAAGCCGCACATTTTAGCCTGAAATCAGCGCCTTCCTCAAGCGGCCGGTCATTCGGCGGAAGCCGCCATCTGGCGCTTCGCCTTGAGCATGCCTTCGGCGTCGATTTCCCCGATGCCGAGGAAATTTCCGTCGGCCCCGAACACGGCGACCCGCGGCTCGCGGGCGGCCGCCGCCACGCGCTGGCCGTGCCGGAACCGGGTCTCGGCGTCCTTCGCCAGGAGCACCCGCGGCCACGACCGCAGGAGGACCTCCACCGGCAGCAGCGCCCGGGCTCGCTCGGCCTCGGGCAGCGTGGCGAGGCGGTCCAGGGTCAAGGCGTCCTCGATCCCGAAAGGACCGACGGCCGTCCGGCGCAGCGCGCTCAGGTGCCCGCCGCAGCCCAGGGCCTCCCCGAGGTCCTCGGCGAGCGTGCGGACGTAGGTGCCCTTGCTGCAGCGGACGAGCAGGTCGAGATCGCGGCCTTCGAGCCGCTCGAGCACGAGCTCGCGCACGAACACCTCGCGCGGCGCGCGCTCGATCGACTGGCCTTTGCGCGCGTATGCGTACAGCGGGCGCCCCTGATGCTTGAGGGCCGAATGCATGGGCGGGACCTGCCGGATGGCTCCGCGGAAGCGCGCCAGCGCGGTGTCGACGCCGGCCGAGGCGACGGCGACCTCCCGCCGCTCGAGCACCTCGCCTTCCGCGTCTCCCGTCGACGTGCGCTCACCGAGCCGGACCCGCGCCGCATAGGCCTTGTCGGCGTCGAGCAGCGCGGCGGAGAACTTGGTCGCTTCGCCGAAGCACAGGACGAGCAGCCCTGTCGCCATCGGGTCGAGCGTGCCGGTATGCCCCGCCCGCCGCGCCCCGAGCAGCCGCCGGGCGCTCTGCAGGGCGGCGTTCGAGCTGATCCCGGAAGGCTTGTCGAGGAGCAGCACCCCGTCGAGGTCGCGCCCGGGCATCCGGTTCAGCCGGTCTTCTTTTCCGACACCGCTTCGTCGATCAGCTTCGACAGGCGAAAGCCGCGCTCGACCGAGGCGTCGTACTCGAAATGCAGCTCGGGGATGTTGTGCAGCTTCAGGCGCCGCCCGAGCGCGCTGCGCGTGAACCCGGCGGCGCGCCGCAGCCCTTCCTCGGTCGCGGCGAGCGCGGCGGCGTCGCCCAGCGTGGTGAAGAACACCCGGGCGTGGGCCACGTCGGGAGAAACCTCGACGCCAGTCAGCGTGATCATGCCGACGCGCGGGTCCTTCAGCTCGTTGCGCAGGATGTCGGACAGCTCGCGCTGGATCTGGTCGGCGATGCGGCGGAGACGCTGGGGGTTGGCCATGGGGCGACCGGAAAAGCAGATCCTTCGGCGCGCTGCGCCTCAGGATGCAAGAGGTACCGCGCGAACGCTACAGCGTTCGCGCCACCTCTTGCACCTCGTAGACCTCGAACTGGTCCCCGACCTGGATGTCGTTGTAGCCCTTCACCGACATGCCGCACTCGAAGCCGGCCTTCACCTCGCGTACGTCGTCCTTGAAGCGCTTGAGCGAGTCGAGCTCGCCGGTGTAGACGACGACGTTGTCGCGCAGCACGCGCACCAGGCCGTTGCGGCGCACGAGGCCCTCGAGCACGTAGCAGCCCGCGACCGTGCCGACCTTCGAGATGCGGAACACCTGGCGCACCTCGACCAGCCCCAGCACGTTCTCCTTCTTCTCGGGGGCGAGCATGCCGGACAGCGCCGCCTTCACCTCGTCGACCGCGTCATAGATGATGTTGTAGTAGCGGATGTCGACGCCCGAGGCCTCGGCGAGCTTGCGGGCGGCCGCGTCCGCGCGCGTGTTGAAGCCGATGATCACGGCTTTCGACGCGAGCGCGAGGTTGACGTCGGACTCGGTGATGGCGCCGACCGCGCTGTGCATCACGTTGACCTTCACCTCCTCGGTGGAGAGCTTGGACAGCGCGTGGATCAGCGCCTCCTGCGAGCCCTGCACGTCGGCCTTGATCAGGAGCGGCAGCACCTTCACGCCGCCCTCCTTCATCTGGTCGAACACGTCCTCGAGCTTCGCCGCCTGCTTCTTCGCGAGCTTGACGTCGCGGAACTTGCCCTGGCGGAAGAGCGCGATCTCGCGCGCCTTGCGCTCATCGGCGAGCGCCATGACGTCCTCGCCCGCCGCGGGCACGTCGGACAGGCCCTGGATCTCGACCGGGATCGACGGGCCGGCCTCGGCCACGGCGTCGCCGTTCTCGTCGAGCATCGCGCGCACGCGGCCGAACGAGGTCCCGGCGAGCACGACGTCGCCGCGGCGCAGCGTGCCCGACTGGACCAGCACGGTCGCGACCGGGCCGCGACCTTTGTCCAGTCGCGCCTCGATCACCAGGCCCTTCGCCGGCGCGTCGACCGGCGCCTTCAGCTCGAGCACCTCGGCTTGCAGCAGCACCTGCTCGAGCAGGGCGTCGATGCCGGCGCCGGTTTTCGCGGACACCGGCACGAACGGCGAGTCGCCGCCGTACTCTTCGGGCACGACCGTCTGGGCGACCAGTTCCTGCTTCACCTTCTCGGGGTTCGCCTCGTGCTTGTCGATCTTGTTGATCGCGACCACGATCGGCACCTCCGCCGCCTTGGCGTGGTGGATCGCCTCGACCGTCTGCGGCATCACGCCGTCGTCGGCCGCCACGACGAGCACGACGATGTCGGTCACGCCTGCGCCCCGGGCGCGCATGGCGGTGAACGCCTCGTGGCCGGGCGTGTCGAGGAAGGTGATCATGCCGCGCGGCGTCTTCACGTGATAGGCGCCGATGTGCTGCGTGATCCCGCCGGCCTCGCCCGAGGCGACGCGCGTGCGGCGGATGAAGTCGAGGAGCGAGGTCTTGCCGTGGTCGACGTGGCCCATGACAGTGACCACGGGCGCGCGCGGCATCTGCTCGGCCTCGTGATGCTCCGGCGACTCGTCGGCGAGCAGCGACTCGGGATCGTCGAGCTTCGCAGCCTTGGCGCTGTGCCCCATCTCGGTGACGACGATCATCGCCGTCTCCTGGTCGAGCACCTGGTTGATCGTGACCATGCTGCCGAGCTTCATCAGGATCTTGATGACCTCGGCGGCCTTCACGGACATCTTGTGCGCGAGGTCGCCCACGGTGATCGTCTCGGGCACGTGGATCTCGCGCACGATGGGCTCGGACGGCGCGGAGAACTGCTGCGCCTGCTCGGCGACCGTGCCGCCGCCCGCGCGATGGCGCCCCCCGCCCTTGGGGTTGTGCCAGCCGGAGGCGCCCTGAACGTCGCCCCGCGTCTTGATCGTGCGGCGCTTGACGCCCTCGTCCTTCCAGACCTTGACCTCTTTTTTCTTGGCGGTCTTCTTCTCCGTCCCGCTCTCGGCGACCTTCGGCTTGTGCAGCGTCGTGCCCGCGGGTGCCCCCGGGGCTGCGGCCGGCTTCGCCTCCGCCTGCTGCTTCTGCGCCGTTTCGGCCTGACGGCGCTCGCGCTCCTGCTTCTCGGCGAGCTCGGCGGCCTGGCGCGCGGCGAGCTCTTCCTGGCGCGCGCGCTCCTGCTCCCGGATCTCGGCTTCGTGCTCGTCGACCGCGGGCGCGGCCGCCTCGACCGGGATCGCTCCCGTATCGGAAAGATCGCGCTTCACGAACACGCGCTTCTTCTTGACCTCGACCTGGATGGTGCGCGCCTTGCCGCTCGCGTCCGAGCGCTTGATGATCTCGGAGGAGTGCTTGCGCGTGAGCGTGATCTTGTTCTTCGGCTCGGAGGAGCCGTGGGCCTTGCGCAGGTAGTCGAGGAGCTTGGTCTTGTCCTGCTCCGAGAGCACGTCCTCGGCGACCTTCTTGTGCACGCCCGCTGCGCGCAACAGCTAGAGCAGATGAGACGGCGGGAACTTAAGCTCGACTGCGAATTGCGAAACGCTCGTATGGGAAATGGGTTGTTGGCTACTCATGCGTAAAACAGTGTGCGCGGGCCTTCATGATCAAGGCCTTGGCCCGCTCCGTATCGATCGCGGTCATCTCCACGAGGTCGTCCACCGCGAGATCGCCCAGGTCGTCGCGCGTCTTCACGCCGCCGCGGGCGAGCTTCTTCGCGAGGTCCGGGTCCATGCCCTCGAGGTTGACGAGCTCGGGGTCGAGGTTCTCGGCCTGCTCTTCGCTCGCGATCGCCTGCACCAGCAGCGCGTCGCGCGCGCGCGAGCGCAGCTCGTTGACCGTGGCCTCGTCGAAGCCCTCGATCTCCATCATCTCGTTGATCGGGACGTAAGCGACTTCCTCGAGGGTCGAGAAGCCTTCCTGGATCAAAATGTTCGCCACCTCCTCGTCGACGTCGAGCCGTTCCATGAAGAGCTTGCGCACCGAGGAGGTCTCCTCCTCGTTCTTCTTCTGCGACTCTTCCTCGGTCATGAGGTTGATGGTCCAGCCGGTCAGCTCGGAGGCGAGGCGCACGTTCTGGCCACTGCGGCCGATCGCGATCGCGAGGTTCTCCTCGTCGACCACCACGTCCATGCTGTGCTTGTCCTCGTCGACCAGGATCGACGACACTTCGGCCGGCGCGAGCGCGCCGATCACGAACTGCGCCGGATCCTGCGACCAGAGCACGATGTCGACGCGCTCGCCCGCAAGCTCCTGCGTCACCGCCTGCACGCGCGAGCCGCGCATGCCGACGCAGGTGCCGATCGGATCGATGCGCGCGTCCTTCGAGTGCACGGCGATCTTGGCGCGGATGCCGGGGTCGCGCGCGGCCGACTTGATCTCGAGCAGCCCCTCTTCGATCTCGGGCACCTCGAGGCGGAACAGCTCGATGATGAACTCGGGCGCGGTGCGCGACAGGATCAGCTGCGGGCCGCGCTGCGCGCGGTCGATCCGCATCACGAAGGCGCGCACGCGGTCGCCCACGCGCAGGTTCTCCTTCGGGATCATCTGGTCGCGCGGCAGCACCGCCTCCACGCGCCCCACCTCGATGATGGCGTTGCCCCGCTCGATGCGCTTGATCGCGCCGTTGATCAGCTTCTCGCCGCGGCCGAGGAAGTCCGCGAGCAGCTGCTCGCGCTCGGCGTCGCGGATTTTCTGCAGGATCACCTGCTTCGCGGCCTGCGCGCCGATGCGGCCGAAGTCGATCGGCTCGAGCGGCTCCTCGATGAAGTCCTCGACGTTGATCTCGTCGCCGTGCTCCTTCTTCGCCTGCGACAGAGGGATCTGTCGCGGCGGCGTGATCTCGGGGGCGTCATCGGGCACCACCTGCCAGCGCCGGAACGACTCGAAGTCGCCGGTGTTGCGGTCCATCGCGACGCGCACGTCGGCGTCCTCGGTGAAGCGCTTCTTGGTCGCCTGCGCGATCGCGGCCTCGAGCGCGCCGAAGACCGTCTCCTTGTGGACGTTCTTCTCGCGCGCCAGCGCGTCGACCAGCAGCAGCAGCTCTCGGTTCATTTGTCCCTCCACTCTCACAGCGGCGCTCACAGCTCGGGCACCAGGCGGGCGCGGTCCATGTCGGCCAGGTCGAAATCGAGGTGGCCGCCGTCGAAGTCGAGCTCGACGCGTCCGTTGCGCACGCCGCGCAGCGTGCCGACGAAGTTGCGCCGGCCGTTGACCGGCACGCGCAGCCGCACATCGGCCCGGTGCCCCGCGAAACGCTCGAAGTCGGACTCGCTCTTCAGCCGCCGGTCGAGCCCCGGCGAGGACACTTCGAGCCGGTCGTAGTCGATGCCTTCGACCGGCAGCACCCGCTGCAGCTGCCGCGTCACGATCTCGCAGTCGTCCAGGCCCACGCCGCTCGCGGCGTCGTTGCCGGTACCGTCCGTCTTTTCGATGAACACCCTCAAGAGACGGTTTCTATTGGAAAAATCGAAGTCCGCCAGCCGATAGCCGAGCCCGGTGACCGTCCGATCCAATAGTTGCTCCAATGCGCTCATCCCACCCACGTAAATAAAAAATGGGCTCGAAAGCCCATCCCTATAGCCGGTCGAGTATAGCAAGAAAACACAACCGAAACAACGAGGAGACAGTCCCTCGCTACGTGTCCGCGGTCTCCCCGAGCGCGTCGATCAGATCGTGGGCTTCGGCGGCGTCGAGCTCGAGCCATTGACCACGTTTCAGCCGTGGCGGCAGCACGAACGGCCCGAAGCGCACGCGCATCAGCCGGCTCACGGTGACGCCGAGTGCCTCGAACATCCGGCGCACCTCGCGGTTGCGGCCCTCGCGCAGCACCACTTCGTACCAGCGGTTCGAGCCCTGCCCGCCGCGCGGCTCGATCGTGTCGAAGCGCGCGAGACCGTCGTCGAGCTGGACGCCGCGCGCGAGACGCTCGAGCTGAGCCTCGGAGAGCTCGCCGCGGATGCGCACCGCGTACTCGCGCTCGACCTCGTGCCGGGGATGCATCAGGCGGTTCGCCAGCTCGCCCGAGTCGGTGAAGAGCAGCAGGCCGCCGGTGTTGAAATCGAGCCGGCCGATCGCCACCCAATGCCCGCCGCGGATGCGAGGCAGCCGCGCGAACACGGTGGGACGGCCCTCGGGGTCGCGCTCGGTGACCAGCTCGCCCGCCGGCTTGTGGTAGAGCAGCACGCGCGGCGTTTTCGTCGCAAAGGCGAGCCGCACGGGCCGCCCGTCGCGGGCCACGCGGTCTTCCGGCCCGACACGCTGGCCGAGCGTCGCCGGCCGGCCGTTCACGGTGATCCGGCCCGCCGCGATGAGCGTTTCCATGTCGCGGCGCGAGCCCTGCCCGGAGCGCGCGAGCACCTTGTGCAGCCGCTCCGCCGGGGCCGGCGGCGGAAGGCTACGCCGGGCTCTGCTCGGCCGGAGCGGGCTCGCCGGGCGCGACGGCTTGCGGAGCGGGCGTCTCGGCTTGTTGCGGAAGCTCAAGGGTCTTCGCGATCTCCTCGAGCGGCGGCAGCTCCTGCAGCGAGCGCAGCCCGAGGTCGTCGAGGAACTGCTTGGTGGTGGCGTACAGCGCCGGGCGGCCCGGGACCTCGCGGTGGCCGACGACGTCGATCCAGCCGCGGTCTTCGAGCGTCTTCACGATCTGGGTCGACACGGTGACGCCG
The DNA here is from genome assembly GCA_036518595.1 of Burkholderiales bacterium. Taxonomy (GTDB): domain Bacteria; phylum Pseudomonadota; class Gammaproteobacteria; order Burkholderiales; family SG8-39; genus VBDM01. The sequence continues at coordinate 850 of DATDMW010000013.1, read as the reverse complement.
CGGACGTTCTCGATGTCGCCGCGAGTCACCGGCTGCCGGTAGGCGATGATCGCGAGCGTCTCCAGCACCGCGCGCGAGTAGCGCGGCGGCTTGTCGGGGTGGATGCGCTCGATGTAGCGCTGCACCGAGGCGCGCGTCTGGAAGCGCCAGCCGCTCGCGGTGTTCACGAGCTCGACACCGCGGTCCTTCCAGGACTCGCGCAGCTCGTCGAGGAGCCGGCGCACCGTGTCCGCGCCGACCTCCTCGTCGAACATCTTGCGCAGCTCGCCGACCGCGATCGGCTCGCGCGCGGCGAGCAGCGCCGCCTCGAGCACCACTTTTACTTCATTCGGACTGAGCATGGACGATCGCGCTCCCGGCAATCTTCACGTAGATCGGCGCGTAGGGCTCCGACTGGGTCACCTCGATCAGGCTCTCGCGCACCAGCTCGAGCACCGCGAGGAAGTTGACGATGAGCACGGCGAGGCCGCGGCGCGTCTCGAGCAGCGCGCCGAACTCGACAAAGGTGCCGTCGGCGAGCCGGCGCAGGATCAAGCTCATGTGCTCGCGCACCGACAGCTCGTCGCGCGTCACGCGATGGTGCTGGGTCATCTTCGCGCGCACGAGCAGCGTCCGCCACGCGTCCTGCAGGTCGGGCAGGTGCACCTCGGGCAGGCGCTCGGCGAGCGTCTGCTCGACCCAGACCTCGACCGGCATGAAGTCGCGCCCCGCGTGCGGCAGGTCGTCGATCTTCTGCGCGGCGCTCTTCATGCGCTCGTACTCGAGCAGGCGCCGCACCAGCTCGGCGCGGGGATCCTCCTCGTCGCCCTCGGCGGACGGCGGCTTGGGCAGCAGCATGCGCGACTTGATC
>DATDMW010000012.1:0-2387 GCA_036518595.1 Burkholderiales bacterium | reverse complement strand
CCGACCCCGACGTGCATCACGCGCGGGAAGCCCTCGCCGAGCTCGAGATGCTGGTCGTGCAGGACATATTCCTCACCGAGACGGGCTATCTGGCGGACGTCATCCTTCCGGCCTCCGCGTTCCCGGAGAAGACCGGGACCTTCACCAACACCGATCGCGCGGTGCAGCTCGGCCGGCAGGCCCTCGCGCCCCCGGGAGAAGCGCGCCAGGACCTGTGGCTCATCGTCGAGATGGCGAAGCGCATCGGTCTCGACTGGCGCTACAGCCACCCCCGCGAAGTCTTCGAGGAGATGCGCCGGGCCATGCCGTCGATCGCCGGCATCACCTGGGAGCGGCTGGAGCGCGAGTCCGCGGTGACGTATCCCTGCGAGAAGGAAGGAGACGCCGGACAGCGCGTGGTCTTCACCGATCAGTTTCCGACCGCGACGGGCAGGGGCCGCTTCGTTCCCGCGAGCATCATTCCCGCGGCCGAACGGCCCGATGCGCAATACCCCTTCGTGCTCATCACCGGACGGCAGCTCGAGCATTGGCACACGGGCAGCATGACGCGCCGGGCCGAAGTCCTCGACGCGATCGAGCCCGCGCCGGTCGCGTCGCTGCATTCGAAGGATCTCGCCGCGCTGGGCGTCGCCCCGGGCGGAACGATCAGCGTCGCCTCGCGCCGGGGCAGGATCACGCTTTCCGCGCGCGCCGACGACGGCACGCCGCGCGGCGCCGTGTTCATCCCGTTCTGCTACTACGAGGCGGCGGCGAACCTGCTCACCAACCCGGTGCTCGATCCGTTCGGCAAGATCCCGGAGTTCAAGTATTGCGCTGTACGAGTGAGCCCGGGTGGAGCGCCTGCCGCGTCGACGCAGGGCTATAGCGAGGGCGTCCGGACGGCGGCCGACTAGCGCGGGAGCGCATTACGCGCGGCCGCGAAGAGCCGTGCGAGCTGCTCCGCGCGATCGGCGATCAGCGCGGCGGCCTCGCTGACGCAGGCTTCGATCGTCGTCGGCCCGAAGACGATCGATTCGCAGCCGGCGAAAACGCGCGAAAGCTCGGAGAGGTCGCTGCGCTCGATCGCGCCCGAGAGCAGCGTCGCCGGAACGCCCTGCGCCTGCGCCCGTCGCGCCGCGACCAGCGGCGCCTTGCCCAGCAGCGTCTGCCGATCGCTGCGGCCTTCCCCGGTGATGAGCCAATCGGCGCCAGCGAGCGCCGCGTCCAGACCGAGCAGATCGGCTACGACCTCGGCACCTGAGCGGATGTTGGCGCCGAGCAGAAGTAGCGCGAAGCCAAGACCGCCGGCCGCACCTGCGCCGGCTCGCTGCATCGCCTTCACGCCGAGTGCGGCTTCGGCGAGCTTGGCGAAGCGAGCGAGATTAGAATCGATTTCACTCACCGCTTCGGCGCGCACGCCTTTCTGCGGGCCGAAGACGGCCGTCGCGCCGCGCTCGCCGCAAAGCGGATTGTCGACGTCGGACAGAACGGTGAAGCGCGCTTGCGTGATACGGGCGTCGAGCCGGCGGGCGTCCACTCTGGCGAGCGATGCCAGGCCCGCCGGTGTAGGGTCGATTGGCTTTGCCGCGGCATCGAGCAAATCCATGCCGAGCGCCGAGAGAAGCCCGGCGCCACCGTCGTTGGTGCTGCTGCCGCCCAGGCCGATGAGAAATTCGCGCACGCCCGCGTCGAGCAGCAATGACACGAGCTCACCCAGGCCGCGCGTGTGGCGCCTTTCTACGGCCTGCGCGGTGGCTCGCGTGTCGGTCAGTCCGACGACCTGCGCGCTTTCGACGATCGCGGTATCGGTCCCGATCAAGCCGTACGCGGCGTCGAGCGGCTCGCCCGTCGCACCCGCGACGCGCGCCGTGCGGCGCTCGCCGTCGATGCTCAGAACTGCGTCCAGCGTGCCGTCGCCGCCATCGGCCATCGGACGCAACCGCACCTCCGCGTGCTGCCACACCCGACGGATTCCCGCGGCCATCGCCGCAGCCGCGTCCATCGCCGAGAGCGAGCCCTTAAACGAATTGGGGGCCAGTACGACGATCGGATGGGGCGCGGCCATCGCTCTGGACCCTAGCCGCGGTGCGTCGCTCGCCGCAGCCGGTCGCGCACGGCGCTCCACTCCGGGCCGTCGGGCGGCGCCTCGATCCAGATCTCGTCGGCTGCGAGCGCGTCGAGCGCGCGCAGGTTCGCGTAGAGCTCGTGAGCGTAGGCCGCGTCGTGTGCGGGTGCGTCGAACCACACGCCCTCGAACGCCGGTGGCTGAGCCATCGAGTGCGCGAGCACCGCGATGTGCGCGGCAGGATTGCTCGAAACCGCGGCGCGAAGCTCGGCGGAGCCGAGCAGGCGCGCCGGCGTACGCGGCGCGTAGTGCGCCGCGAGGGACCCGGGCGCGCGCGGTGACT
>DATDMW010000011.1:0-4794 GCA_036518595.1 Burkholderiales bacterium | reverse complement strand
GATCGACACCAGCTGCACCACGCCGAACAGCCACAGCGCGCGGTTGATGCCGAGTCGCACCATCCACAGCCCGCCGAGCAGGCCGCCGATCACGCTCGGCCACAGGCCCGCGTGCTTCGCCACCAGCCCGATCTCGGACTTGGAGAACCCCATGTCGAGATAGAACGGCGTGGCGAGCGCCGTGCACATCGCATCGCCGAGCTTGTACAGGAACACGAAGGCGAGGACGAACAGGGCCTCGCGCCAGCCGTGGCGCGTCATGAACTCGTGGAAGGGCTCGACCACGGCCTCGCGCAGCGTCCGCGGCGCACCCGCGGGCGTGGCCGGCTCGGCGACGACGAGCGCCATGACGACGCCGGGAAGCATGAACGCCGCCGTGACCGCGAACACGAAATCCCAGGCGTAGTGATCGGCGAGGATCAGCGCGAGCGAGCCGGGCACGAGGCCCGCGATCCGGTACGCGTTCACGTGCACGGCGTTGCCGAGGCCGAGCTCCTCCTCGCGCAGCAGCTCGCGCCGGTACGCGTCGAGCGCGATGTCGAGCGTCGCGCCGAGCAGCGCGACCGCGACCGTGATCGCGATCACGCCCTGCAGGTCGCGCGCGGGCGAGAGCGTCCCGAGCGCCCAGATGCACGCGAGCACCCCGAGCTGCGCGAGCAGCATCCAGCTGCGCCGGCGCCCGAGCCAGGGGAGCGAATAGCGGTCGGCGAGCGGCGCCCACAGGAACTTCCAGGTGTAGGGAAACTGGATGAGCGCGAAGCCGCCGATCACCGCGAGCGAGAGCCCCTCGGTCTTCAGCCACGCCGGCACCAGGCTGATCAGGACGTAGAGCGGAAGGCCCGAGGAGAACCCGGTGAAGACGCAGATCAGCATGCGCCGGTTGAGCAGCGCCCGGGCCCACGAGGTCTTCCCGGTCGGGGGGGCATCGCTGGGCATGCGCGATTGTAACCATCCCGGCCGCACGCGCGGTTGATCCGTCATGGGAAACCGGCTAGGCTCCGGGACGGAGAGGGGGCCGGTCTGCCGGTCGATCGCTCACCCGCAAGAGGTCTCTCATGCAATCCACGAACGACATCGCCAACGACAAGCTGGCGACGGATCTGCGCAGAATCATCGGCGACGCCGAGGAGCTGCTGCGCGCCACCGCCAACCAGGCGGGCGAGAAGGTCGCCGCCGCGCGCGCGCGCGTGCAGGACAGCCTGGACTCGGCCAAGCTCAAGCTCGAGCTCCTGGGCGAGGAGGCGGCGGACCAGGCGCGCGCCGCGGTGCACGCCACCGACGATTACGTCCACGATCATCCCTGGCAGTCGGTCGGCATCGCGGCCCTGGTCGGCCTCGTGCTCGGGATGATGGTCAGCCGCAAGTAGCGCGATGAGCGACGAAGCGGGCCGGGCCGTCGGCGTGCTCGACTCGCTGCGCAGTCTCGCGGCGACGCTGATCGCCGTCGTGCAGACGCGGCTCGAGCTGGTCGCCACCGACATCGAGGAGGAGCGCGCCTGGATCGCGCGCATGGCGATCCTCGCGGCGCTCGCCGGCTTCTGCCTCGCGCTCGCGATCAACCTCGTCGTCCTGCTCCTGGTCGTCCTGTTCTGGGACGCGAACCGCCTGCTCGCGATCGGCGTGCTCGCCGGCGTGTTCGCCGCCTTCGCCGCCGGGCTCGCGCTCGCCGCGAGGAGCACCGCGGCGCGGCGTCCGCGCCTGTTCTCGGCCACGCTCGCGGAGCTGCGCAAGGACCGCGAGCAGGCCCAGCCCCGTGACCCGTCTCGATGAGCTCGCGCTGAAGCGCGAGCGCCTGGTCGCGCGCGCGGCCGAGCAGCGCGCCGCCATCGCGACCTCGCTCGCCGGCTGCCGCAGCGTCCTGTCGATCGCCGACCGCGCGTTCGTCTGGGGCCAGTGGGCGCGCCGGCATCCCGCGCTGCTCGCGATCTCGACCGCGGTGCTGGTCGCGGCGCGGCCGCGTCTCGGGTTGCGCTGGGTCGTGCGCGCGCTCAGCGTCTGGCGCACCGGGCGCTTCGCGCTCGACCTGGTGAAAACGTTCGCCGCGATGCGCGCGGCGCGCGCGCCGGCTCAACCGCCGACACCCTCCAGCGACCAGTCGTAGTCGACGATGAGCGGCGCGTGGTCGGAGAAGCGCCGCGCCTTGTAGATCGCCGCCTTCGTCGCCTTGGCCGCGATGCCCGCGGTGGCGACCTGGTAGTCGATGCGCCAGCCGACGTTCTTCGCCCAGGCGCGACCGCGCGTCGACCACCAGGTGTACTGCCCGGGACGCGGATCGAGGCGCCTGAACACGTCGACCCAGCCCTTGCGCTCGAAGACGCCGGTGAGCCACTCGCGCTCCTCGGGCAGGAAGCCCGAGTTCTTGCGGTTCGAGCGCCAGTTCCGGAGGTCGATCTCCTTGTGCGCGATGTTCCAGTCGCCGCACAGCACGAACTCGCGGCGCGACCGGCGCAGGCGCTCGAGCACCGGCAGGAACTCGTCGAGGAAGCGGAACTTGGCCTGCTGGCGCTCCTCCCCGCTCGAGCCCGACGGCAGGTAGACCGACACGACCGAGAGCCGCCCGAAATCCGCGCGCAGGAATCGGCCCTCGGGATCGAACTCGCGGCTGCCGAAGCCGCAGATCACCTTGTCGGGCTTCATGCGCGAGTAGAGCGCGACGCCGCTGTAGCCGCGCCGGGCCGCGCAATGGTAATGGCCGTGGAAGCCGCGGGGGACGAGCGCCAGGTCGGCGAGGTCGGCCTCCTGGGCCTTCACCTCCTGAAGGCAGACGATATCCGCCCGCTGCCGCGCCAGCCAGGACGGGAATCCTTTCCTGAGCGCGGACCTAATTCCGTTGAGGTTGAGCGTGATTATGCGTAACATCGGGCCGATTCATTTTCGGGACGGATCGTGTCGGATTACCGCGAAGACTTCATCGCCTTCTGCGTCGAGAGCGGCGCGTTGAAGTTCGGAAAGTTCACGACGAAGTCGGGTCGCGTCTCGCCGTATTTCTTCAACATCGGCGCCTTTGCGAGCGGCGCCGCGCTCGAGCGGCTGGCGCAATTCTACGCGAAGGCGATCGCCGCCTCGAGCGTCCGCTTCGACATGATCTTCGGCCCGGCCTACAAGGGCATCGCCCTCGCCGCGGCCACCGCGATCGCGCTCGCACGCGCGGGCCGCGATGTGCCCTACGCGTTCAATCGCAAGGAAGCCAAGGACCACGGCGAAGGCGGCGATACCATCGGCGCGCCGCTCGCGGGCCGAGTGCTGATCGTGGACGACGTGATCACGGCCGGGACCGCGGTGCGCGAGTCGCTCGCGCTCATCCGCGCGCACGGCGCCGCGCCGGCGGCGCTCGTCATCGCGCTCGATCGCATGGAGCGCGGCGAAGGCGAGGCCTCGGCGATCCGCGAGCTCGAGCAGCGCCACGGCGTCCCGGTGATCGCGATCGCGAGCCTCGACGACCTCGTGCGCTGGCTCGAGGGCCGGGCCGGCATGCAGCAACATCTCAAGGCGATCGACGAGTATCGCCAACTCTATGGAGCGGCCAATCATGCTTAGCCGTGCAATCGTTGTCCTCGCCGCGCTCGCGCTCGCGCCGTCGTCGTGGGCGCAGTCGTCGGGACATTTGTACAAGTGCGTGGACGCCCGCGGCAAGGTGTACTACACGCAGCTGCCGCCGCCGGAATGCGCCGGCCGCGCTTCGACCGAGCTCGACAAGTCCGGCTCGTTCGTCGTCAAGCAGAATGCCGCCCCGCCCACTGCCGAGGAGCGCGCGAAGGTCGAGGCGCAGAAAGAGGCCGACCGCAAGCGCAAAGCCGAGGAGGAGGAGCGCCTGAAGGAAGAGCGCCGCCTGAGCGCCGCGCTGCTCAACACCTATTCCAGCGTCAAGGACATCGACGACGCGCGCGCCCGGGCGCTGAAGGACAACGCCGTGGCGGTCCAGGACGCGGAGAAGCACTACGCCGACGCGCTGAAGCGCCAGGACGCCCTCAACAAGGAGAAGGCCTCCTACGCGAACAAGGCCCTGCCGAGAAAGCTCGAGCTCGACCTGGAGACCGCGGGCGTCGACATCCAGAACTGGCAGCAGGCGATCGATGCGCGCCGCAAGGAAGCGTCCGCGATCAACGCCAGGTACGACGAGGACAAGCGACGCTACGTCGAGCTCACGCGCGCCACGCCGAAACGCTAGCGCGCCGGCCTCAGCGGCCGAGCTTCTTCCGCAGCAGCTCGTTGATCGTCGCGGGGTTGCCCTTGCCGCGCGTCGCCTTCATCGCCTGCCCCACCAGCGAGTTGAACGCCTTTTCCTTCCCGGCGCGGTAGTCCTCGACCTGCCTGGCGTTCGCGGCGAGCACCTCGTCCACGATGCGCTCGATCTCGCCGGCGTCGGTGATCTGCTTCAGGCCGCGCTTTTCGATGATGGCGTCGGCCGCGCCCTCGCCGGCCCACATCGCGTCGAAGACCTCCTTCGCCATCTTGCCCGACAGCGTGTTGTCGGCCACGCGGGTCAATAAGGTCGCAAGCTGATCAGCTGTAATGCGCGATTCAGAGACATCGAGGTTCTCACGCTTCAGTGCAGCCGCCAGTTCACCGCTGACCCAGTTCGCGCACAACTTTGCCGAGCTAGCTCCTAAACGAGCGACCATTCTTTCAAAGAATTCCGACTTCTCTCGTGATTCCGTAAGGAGAACCGTGTCGTATGGCGTCAGACTGGATCCATACTCCAGTGTGAATTGAGCTCGCTTGGATTCTGGAGTACCGATCTTTGCGAGTTGGGCTTCGACTTCGTCGATCCAAGAGTCTGCTATGACGAGGGGC
>DATDMW010000010.1:0-3388 GCA_036518595.1 Burkholderiales bacterium | reverse complement strand
CGCGTTCACGCCACAGGTCAGCGGCCGTGTGATCGCGGGCCACGTCTGCAAGACCTGCAACAAGGCGCAGCCGTTGATCCCCCGGTCGAAATCGCACTGATCGAGGGCGCTACCGCTCTCGTTTGCAGATAGGAGCTGAACGTCAAATGATCGCCTGGATCGTCCCCCCTATCGTCGTCGTCTTTGTCCTCTTCACCCTGTGGCGGACGGTTCGGATCATTCCGCAGGCGCGGGCCGGTGTCGTCGAGCGCTTCGGCCGCTACTCGCGCACGCTTGCGCCGGGGCTGACGATCGTCGTGCCCTTCGTCGACCGGCTGCGGCCGCTCATCGACCAGCGCGAACAAGTGGTCTCGTTCGCACCGCAGCCGGTGATAACCGAGGACAACCTGGGGGTCAACATCGACACCGTTATCTATTTCCAGGTCACCGACGCCAAGGCCGCGAGCTACGAGATCGCCGACTACATCCAGGCGATCGAACAGCTGACGGTAACAACCTTGCGGAACGTGATCGGCGGGATCGCGCTCGAGAGGACACTCACCTCGCGCGATCACATCAACACCCAGCTACGCAGCGTTCTCGACGACGCGACTGGCAAGTGGGGCATCCGGGTCAACCGGGTCGAACTGAAAGCGATCGACCCGCCAGCGTCGATCCAGGAATCGATGGAAAAGCAAATGCGCGCAGATCGCGAGAAACGCGCCACGGTCCTCAACGCCGAAGGCGTCAGGCAGTCGGAGATCCTCGAGGCCGAAGGTGCCAAACAGAGCGCGATCCTGCGTGCGGAAGGGGACCGGGAATCGCAGATCCTGCGCGCCGAAGGGCAGGCAAAGGCGATCGAGACGGTCTTCAGCGCGATCCATGCCGGCGACGCAGACCCCAAGCTACTCGCCTACCAGTACCTGCAGATGCTGCCCCAAATCGCCCAGGGCGACTCGAACAAGGTCTGGCTGATCCCGACCGAGTTCTCACACGCGCTCGATCGATTCCAGGAGCAGTTCATCCCGGGCGCGAACGGCAACACGCCGGTCCCGCCGGTCGCCAAGAACGTCGCGGGAAAGCAGTAGGCCGTGTTCAGCTCGAACGTCCAGGCAAAGCGGGGGTTCGTGTCGGCGCCCCGCAGCGAGTGTGAGCCTCTTCAACGCTGGGAAGACGAAGGAGGCAAGCAAAGCGCCAACGACGCCCCCGAGATCGAGACGCGCGGCGAGCGCGCTGCAGCCGGACTCAGCTGGTCTGAGTTCCTGGGGCGCTTCTTCCCGGGGCGTCGCCGCCACGATCTCGAGGCCCTCGAGGCCTATGCGGCGTACAGATCCGAGAGCGCACCGGCACCGTCGACGGTTGTCCGCCTACCGGCTGCTGTTGCGAAGGAGTCAACTAAAGGAGCAACCTCATGAAGAAGGCGCTGAAAGGGATACTCGACCGGCTGCGCACGGCAACCAACGGGAGACTCCGCAAACCGACGTCGACGCGTGACGGTCTGCAGGTGCCGCAGCGATTGCAAGCGCTGAGCGCGTCCCCGCGAATGCGACCGGTGCGGTAGCGCATGCGGACAGCGATCGTTTCCACCTACCCACCGCGTGCCTGCGGGATAGGAACTTTCTCAGCCGACCTCCGAGCGACACTGGCCGGCACGCGAACGGTTACGCGCGCCGATCTCGTCGCGGTCGTGCACGAACCGTCGAGCCCACAGCGGCGGGGTCTGCTCGCGACGATCGCGCAGGCGGTGCGCGGCGACTACGTGCGGACTGCTCGGATGCTCGGGCGGCTCGATGTCGACGTCGTCTTGCTCCAGCACGAGTACGGGATCTTCGGCGGCCGCGACGGGGAGTACGTGCTGTCGTTCGCCCAAGAACTGGCGCAGCCGCTCGTGGTGACGCTGCACACCGTGCTGTCGGAGCCCACGCCCCACCAGGAGGAAGTGCTGACCGCGCTATGCGCAGAGGCGGAGCTCGTAATCGTGATGACGGACACCGCGCTTCGGTTCCTGGTCGAGTCGGGCACTTGCTCGGAGGAGAAAGTCCGGGTCGTGCCGCACGGAGCGCCGGCGCGCATCGCCGAGCGGGCGTCGCGTGAGCCGGCACGGCAGTTCACGTCATCGGGCGTCAAGGATCCCTTCCGGCTTTCGACGTTCGGCCTGATCTCGCCCGGCAAGGGATTGGAGACAGTGCTCGACGCGCTACCGGCCATGATCGAACGGCACCCCGAGATCGTCTACACGATCGCCGGGCGCACCCATCCGGATGTCTCGCGTCGGGAAGGGGAGCGGTACCGGCTGACGCTGGAACGGCGGGCGCACGAGCTCGGGCTCAGCGACCAGGTCGAGTTCGACGATCGGTTCCTGTCGATCGACGAGCTCTCAGACCTGCTCGCCAACACCGACGTCTTCCTGACGCCGTACGGAAACCGGGAGCAGATCGCCTCCGGCGCCCTCACGTTCGCACTCGCTGCCGGTTGCGCGGTCGTCTCCACCCCGTACTGGTATGCACAGGACATGCTCGCCTCGGGGGCCGGGATATTGGTGCCGTTCCGCGATTCGGAAGCGCTTGCCGACGCGGTCTGTAGCTACGTCGAGCGGCCGGACATGCTGAGGGCGGCGCGCACAGAAGCACAGCGGATCGGCTCGACGCTCGCTTGGCCGGCTGTCGCAGAGGCCACGGCTCGGGTCTTGCACGAAGCCTGCGAGCTGGCGCCGCTGCGACGGCCCGCTGGCGTCGGCGACCTGCACCTGCCGAGTCTGCGCACCGACCATCTGCTCACACTCGCCGACGATGTCGGCATCGTGCAGCACGCGCACGGAATCATTCCCAACCGCAGCAGCGGTTATTGCGTCGACGATGTTGCCCGCTTCGCGGTTGTTTCGCTCGCACTTGCAGGGCGCGGCGATGAGCAGGTCTGGACCTCGAATCTCTATCGCGCGCTCGCATTCCTCCAAGCGGCTGCGGACGAGGACGGCGGAATGCGCAACTTCATGGGTTACGACCGTCGCTGGCTCGACGAGCCGCATGTCGGTGACCACGTGGGACGCTCGATCTGGGCGCTCGGGGACATCCTCGCCACTGCCTGGATCCCCGCCGTTGTGCGGCCGGCGGCCGACCTGCTCGACCGGCTCGTCGGCATGCTCGGTGCTGACGTTTCCCTGCGCACGGCGGCCTATGCCGTGCTCGGCCTCTCCCACGTCGACGCCGACCGGCTTGAGCCCGCCGCGCATCGGCGGCTCGAGCTGCTCGTCGAGCAACTCGCCGAAGCCTACGAGGGCACGTGCTCGGGGGATTGGTGCTGGTTCGAGGACGAGCTCACCTACGACAACGCGCGGCTGTCGCAGGCCCTCCTCACTGGCGCGTACGCACTCGGCCGGACGGAGCTCGCCGAGGCCGGACTCGAATCGCTG
>DATDMW010000009.1:0-2693 GCA_036518595.1 Burkholderiales bacterium | reverse complement strand
ACGGCGGGCTCGGGTTCGGAACGGCGCGCGTTTTCATCCATCATGCGGGCGAGCAGCTCCGCATCCAGGCTGCCCCAGTTCACGCCGATGCGCACCGGCTTCTCGTGGCGCAGCGCGCAGTCGATCATCTGCGCGAACTGCTCGTCGCGCTTCGCGCCCCTGCCGACGTTGCCCGGGTTGATCCGGTACTTGGCGAGCGAGCCCGCGCACTCGGGAAACTGCGTGAGCAGCTTGTGCCCGTTGAAGTGGAAGTCGCCGACCAGCGGCACGCGGCAGCCGATCGCGTCGAGCCGCTCGCGGATGCGCGGCACGGCGGCGGCGGCTTCGGGCGTATTCACCGTGATGCGCACGATCTCCGAGCCCGCGCGTGCGAGCTCTTCCACCTGGCGCGCGGTGGCCTGCACGTCCGCCGTGTCGGTATTGGTCATCGACTGCACCACGACCGGCGCGCCGCCGCCGATGAGCACGGCGGAGGGCCCGCTGCCGACGCGGACCTGGCGCGAAACGCGTCTCGTCATGGCAGGGTGAAGCGGGCGATGTCGGACTTGACGTAAGGCTGCAGGTCGAGCGGCCGGTCGTTGTGCAGGACGAGCACATGGCTTGCGTTGCCGATCACCAGGTTGAGCGGGCCGCGCGCGCGCACCGAGCGTTCCGAGCCCGCAGGGTTGAGCGAGGAGATGAGCGCCCGGTCGTCCTGCGTTCGCACTTCGATCCACGCTTCCGCGTCGCAGCGGATGACCAGCCGATGCACGCCGGCGGCGACATTGGCGATCTGGACCGGCTTCGTCTCGGCCGCCTTTTCGGCGGCGGGGTTCTGGCCGACGCCTTTCGCCGCGGCATCCGGCGCCGCGGCGGCCCGCGCGACCGCAGCCTGCGCGAGCTTCGGAGCGGGCTCGGCCGCCTTAGGCGGGGACTCGGGTGCCTGCGGCGCGGACGCGGGCGCCTTTGGGGCGGATTCAGGCGCCTTCGCCTTGGGCGCGGCGTCTGCCAGCTTCGGCTTGGGCGGCGCTTCGACCGCCTTCGCCTTCGGCGACGGATCGCTCTTCCTGTCGGCTTTCTGCGAGGCGGACGGCGCAGCCGCGAGGCGCGTGGCCGGCCGCGGCGCATCGGCGCGCGCGAGCGGCGCGCTCGTCCGGTGGCGCTCGTGGTACCACTGCCATGCGACCCCGCCGCCGATCGCCAGCACGCCGAGCGAGAGCCCGAGGTACATGAACGTCGAGCGGCGGGCATTGTCCGAGAACGGCACCGGCTGGCTGTAGCGCGCGGCGAGCGTATTGGCATCGGGCGCCTCGAAGCGCTCGCCGACCTGGCGCACCAGCGGCTCCGGGTCGATCTTCAGCAGCCGGGCGTAGTTGCGCACCATGCCGCGGGCAAACGTGCCGCCGGGCAGCAGGTCGAAGCGGTCCTGCTCCAGCGCTTCGAGCTGACGCGGCGCGAACTTCAGCTGCTGGGCCACCTCGGAAAGCGCGAGGCCGCGCGCCTCCCGCGCGCGCTGCAGCTCGGCGCCCACCTTGAGCGCGCTCTCAGTCATAGAGTCCCTGCTGCAGCGAGCGCAGCTCCGGCGATCCGGGGAAGCGCCGACGCAGTTGCTCGGCATAGCTGCGCTCGGCGAGCCGATCGCCGACCCGGCGCTCGACCCGCACGCCGAGCCACAGCGATTCCGCGCTCGGGGTCTGCACCTTGTTGTAGCGGTTGACGAGGCGGCGCGCCTCGTCCATGCGGCCCTGGCGGTAGCGGATGCCGGCGAGCTTCAGCGTCGCGGTCGGCTCGTCGGGCTCGAGGCGCAGCGCGCGCTGGAAGAACTCGTCGGCGTCCTTGACGTTGTCCTCGCGCAGGCTGCACAGGCCGGCCGCCGAGTAGGAGCGCCAGGGCGCCGCATACAGCGGATTGCGGATCGCCTGCAGGAAGTAGCGGATCGATTCCTTCTCCTGCCCCGTCTGGCAGAGGAACCAGCCGTAGCTGTGGTTGATGTCCGGATCGTTCGGTGCGAGCCTCAGCGCGCGCCCGAAATTGTCGTCGGCGAGCCGGTTCTCCTTGAGCTCCATGTACACGCGGCCGAGCATGTTGTACGCGGGCGCGTAGCTCGAGTCGGCCGCCGTGGCGCGGCGCAGCTCGTCGAGCGCGACGGCCATGTTGCCGCTGTCGTAGTAGGCGGCCGCGAGCTCGCTGTGCACGCGCGCGCGGTTCCGCGCATCGCCCACTTCGCCGATCATGCCGCTGTCGGCGGTGGTCGGCCCTTCCGGCTGCCTCGCGCACGCGCCGAGCAGCGCCAGCGCGACGAGGCCGAGGAGCCGCGCCCGCTTCAAGCGCGCACTTCCCTGAGCGGTATTGCGTCGCGGCGCCGCGTACGATCGGCGACATCGCCGGCGAGCTGGCCGCACGCGGCGGCGATGTCGTCGCCACGGGTCTTGCGCGTCGTCACCGTGAGCCCCGCGCGCTGCAGGATCGCGGCGAACCGGCCGATGCGCGCGGCGTCGGAGCGGCGGAAGTCCGAACCCGGAAACGGATTGAACGGGATCAGGTTGAACTTGCAGCGCACCTTGCCGGCGAGCTCGATCAGCTCGCGCGCGTGCTCGTCGGCGTCGTTCACGCCTTCGAGCATCACGTACTCGAAGGTCACGAAGTCGCGCGGCGAACCCTGCCGCTGCCACTTGACGGCAGCACGGCCGGTCCGGACCTTGGCGTCAACCGCC
>DATDMW010000008.1:0-2147 GCA_036518595.1 Burkholderiales bacterium | reverse complement strand
CTGACCGCCGAAGCCGTGCAGCGGCTCGCGGGCGACCTGATGCACGACTCGGCCGAGACGCTCGAGCGCTACCTCGACAAGCAGAACCGCTACACGACGCTGCAGGCCGAGACGCTGCGCGCGGCCGGCGCCCGCGCCTCGCTCGCGCACCTCGCGCTCTCGCCGCTGTTCCGGTTCCTCAAGTTCTACGTGCTGCGGCTCGGCTTCCTCGACGGCGCGCCCGGCCTCGTGCACATCGCCATCGGCTGCATGAACAGCTTCAACAAGTACGCGAAGCTCATGGCGCTGGAGCGCGCCGGCCGATGACCATCCTCGTCACCGGCGGCGCGGGCTTCATCGGCTCGAACTTCGTGCTCGGGTGGCTCGCGAGCAGCGACGAGCCGGTCGTCAACCTGGACAAGCTCACCTACGCGGGCAACCTCGAGAACCTGAGCGCCGCGCAGGTGAACGCGTCGCACTTGTTCGTGCACGGCGACATCGGCGACCGGACGCTGCTCAAGCAGCTGCTCGACAAGCAGGCGCCGCGCGCCATCGTGCATTTCGCCGCCGAGAGCCACGTCGACCGCTCGATCCACGGCCCGCGCGAGTTCATCGACACCAACGTGCTCGGCACCTTCGCGCTGCTCGAGGAAGCGCGCGACTTCCTGCGCAAGCTCGCGCCTGCGGCGCAGGAAGCGTTCCGCTTCGTGCACGTCTCGACCGACGAAGTCTACGGCTCGCTCGGCCCGGCCGATCCGCCGTTCCGCGAGACCACCGCGTACGCGCCGAACAGCCCGTACGCCGCCTCCAAGGCCGCGTCCGACCACCTGGTGCGCGCCTACCACGCAACCTACGGCTTGCCGGCGATCATCACCAACTGCTCGAACAACTACGGGCCGCACCAGTTCCCCGAAAAACTCATCCCGCTCATGATCCTGAACGCGATCTCGGGGAAGCCGCTGCCGGTCTACGGCGACGGCGGCAACGTGCGCGACTGGCTGTTCGTGCAGGACCACTGCGCGGCGCTGCGCCTGGTGCTCGCGCGCGGCCGCCCGGGCGAGACCTACAATATCGGCGGGTCGAGCGAGCGCAGCAACATCGAGGTGGTGAAAGCGGTCTGCGCCCTGCTCGACGAGGCCAAGCCGCACCGCAAGCACAACCATGCCGACCTGATCACGTTCGTCGCCGACCGCCCGGGGCACGACCGGCGCTATGCGATCGACGCGTCGAAGATCGGCCGCGAGCTCGGCTGGCGGCCGGCGGAGAGCTTCGAGTCGGGGCTGCGCAAGACTGTCGCGTGGTATCTCGACAACCCGGAGTGGGTGGCGCACGTCGCGAGCGGCGCATATCGCGGCTGGATCGAGAAGAATTACGGCAAGCGGGGGAGCGCGTGAAGGGCATCATCCTCGCCGGCGGATCCGGGACGCGGCTCTACCCCGTGACGCAGGTCGTCTCCAAGCAGCTGCTGCCGGTGTACGACAAGCCGATGATCTACTATCCGCTGTCGACGCTGATGCTGGCGGGGATCCGCGACATCCTGATCATCTCGACGCCCGACGATACGCCGAGATTCGAGAAGCTGCTGGGTGACGGATCCCGGTGGGGATTGAATTTCGCCTACGCCGTGCAGGCCGCCCCAAAAGGGATCGCCGAGGCCTTTCTGATCGCGGAGCGCTTCATCGGAAACGACTGCTGCGGGCTCGTCCTGGGGGACAACATCTTCTATGGGCACGACCTGGCGGCCGAGATCGAGCGCGCCGCGCAGAAAATCCGGGGCGCTACGGTGTTTGCCTACCGCGTGAACGATCCACAGCGCTATGGGGTCGTCGAGTTCGACGGCGCCGGTCGGGCCATCAGCATCGAAGAGAAGCCCGAGCGACCCAAGTCGCGCTTCGCGGTCACCGGTCTATACTTCTACGACAACGACGTGATCGGGATCGCCAAGTCGCTGAAGCCGTCGGAGCGTGGAGAGCTCGAGATCACCGACGTGAACCGGAAGTACCTCGCACGCGGCGACCTCGACGTCGTTCCGCTCGGCCGTGGACACGCCTGGCTCGACACAGGAACGCACGAGACGCTGCTCGAGGCGAGTCACTTCATCGAGACCCTGGAGCGGCGCCAGGGACTGAAGATCTGCTGTCCGGAGGAGATCGCCTGGCGGCTCGGCC
>DATDMW010000007.1:0-4992 GCA_036518595.1 Burkholderiales bacterium | reverse complement strand
CCCGCGTCGCGCTTCTCCGCGAGCACGACCTTCACCAGCATCCGGTGCGTGTCGTTGCGGTCGATCTCGTAGCGGTATTCCTCCTCCGCGCTCGCGAACGTGAGCGAGCGCACCAGCGTGTCGCCGCCGCGCATCGAGCCGATCGCGGCCTTCGCGACCAGGTAGGCGCGGTCGAGCGCGGCGCGGGCCGGCTCGACGCGCCCGGCCTGCTCCTCGCGCTCGGCCTCGGCGAGCAGCGCGTCGACCGTCGCCGCCGCCTCGGCCGCGCCGGGCGACCCGGGCTTCTCCTTGAGGATCCGCTTCTGCGCCGCGGCGAGAGAGCGCACGCTTTCCAGGCGCGCATCGAAGTCGCTGCGCGCCTTCGGGGCGACGACCTGCTCGGGCGCCGACATGCGCACCGCCTCGAACATGCGCACGCTCGCCTCGGGCAGCAGGCGCGACGCCTGCAGCATCATGCCGGCGCGGTACGCCTTGTCGGCGTCGGCCCAGATGCGGCGCGCCTCCTCGCGGCGCGCGAGCGCCTGCGGGTTGCCGCTCGCGACGACCTGCTTCGCGGCGCTCGAGGTCTCGAGCAGCACGCCGACCTGATGCAGGCGGCGCTCGAGCGCCGCGACGTCGACCGGCGCGTCGCTCGGCGAGCCGACCTGCGCGCCGGCGCGGAGCGCGAGCGCGAGCAGCGCCGCGAGCAGCGTAGCGCGCGTCACCTGCGCCCTCCCGCGACGCTCGCCCCGGCGTCTTTCTTCTTCGAGTGGCACATGCGGCACTCGGAGACGGGGAACGCGACCTTGCCGTGGCACACGCCGCACTTCTGCCCGAGCAGGATCGAGGCCATGCTGATCTGGTTCGCGCCTTTCTGCGGAATGAAGATCGCCGGGTGGCAGCTCGAGCAGTCGAGCCACTGCGTGTGCTGCTTGTGCGGATACACGACGTCGGGCATCGAGCCCTTCACCTCGCGCACGATGTTGAGATCCATGACCGGCGGCACCGCCTTGTCGTCGTCGCGGTCCCAGCGCGGGCTGATCTTGTCCCCGCCGAGCGCGCCCACCCAGTCGACGCGGTTGCCGGCGTTGCTCTTCGGCAGCGCCGCGAACGCCTCGAGCGGCGGCTGCAGCGCCTTCGTGCCCGGGTTCGCCGGATCGTGGATGCCGTCCTCGGCGGGCGCGGGGTTGCGTCGAGCGGGCGGCACGAGCAGGCGGTTGAACGCGTTCGGGCTGGCCGTCACGACCGCGGCCGGCGCGACGACGACCGGCGCGGGCTTGGGCGCCTCGGTCTTCTCGCCCGGCGCCGCCTTCGGCGCGGGCGCCGCTTTTTCGGATGCGACCGCCGCGACCATGTAGTCCACCGCCGCCTTCACTTCCGCATCCGAGAGCGAGAGGTTGCCGCCTTTGCCGGGCATGCCGCGGGCGGTTCCGTTCAGGGCGCTGCGGTAGAGCGCGGGCAATCCGGTCTTCACGCGCGGGCCCCAGTCTCTGGCGTTGCCGTACTTGGGCGCGCCGGCGATGCCGGTCGCGTGGCACAGCGCGCAGGTCTTGTCGAAGACCGCCTTCCCCGCGGCGGACTTGCTTTGCGCGGCGGCGGGTCCGGCGCCGGCCACGGCGGCGGTCGCGAGGAGGACGATGAGCGTGCGCTTCATGACGTCCTCACTTCCCCGCCGCGGGCGCCTTGAGCCGCTGCAGCGTGCTCTCGTGCACCTGCGTCGGCGTGCCCGGCTTGCCCGAGTGGCACAGCTCGCAGTTCTCGACCGCCCAGGCGACGCTGCCGTTGTGGCAGGCACCGCAGAACTGGCCGTCGATGATCTTCAGCATGTTGATGTCGTTGCCGCCCGCGGCGAACTTGATGCCGAGGTCGCTGTGGCAGACCTTGCAGCGGAAGCGCATGCGGTGGAACCAGTGCGGGAACACGACCGGCCGGATGCCCGCCGCGTCCGAGTAGTTGTTGATGACGACATCGCCGTACTCGGCGAGCGCCTCGTGCGCCGTGGCGAAAATTCCCAGCGCGCCGGCGACGATCAGGATCGCCGTGCGAAGCCGTTTCGACATTTCAGTTGCCCCGTTTGAGTCCACGCTAGAACGCTCCGAACTGGCGGTTGATGCGGAAGAAGACGAGCTCGTTGCGCTGCCCGTCGATGGTCGCCGTGCGCGCGGAAAGCTGCAGGTCGAGCCGCCCCACCGACCAGTCGAGGCGCTGCTCGAACGAGCGCGTGACGCGCTCGCGCGGCGCGTTGACGTCGCCCTCGAGGCGCGAGCTGTACTGGATCTGGTTGGCGCCGTAGATCGCCGTGTAGCGCAGCCGCGGCAGGTCGAAGGCGCGCAGGTGCTGGTAGGTGAGATTGCCGCCCGAGCTGCGGTTGAATCCCGCCGGCGGCGCGCCCGGCGTCTCCTGGCGCACGCCCTGCACCGTGAGGTTCGCGTTCGCGAGCGACCAGCGCGACAGCTGGAACTGCCCGTTGACCTGCAGGTTGACGATCTGGAACGTGTTCTCGTTGTGGCCGTGGGTGCGCGCGTCGGCGCCGTAGAGGCTCGCGAATGCGGTCGCGGCGGAGCCGGGCGACGAGCTGACCGAGACGCTGGCGTTGTGCGTCAGCGTCTGCGAGCGCTCGGTGACCGTGTCGTAGATGCTGCTGTAGCTCTGCCCGGCGCCATAGGTGACGCTCGACGCGTCCGACAGGGGCGCGCTGCGCGTCAGGTTGTGGCCGAGCTGCCCGCCGTAGTTCTGGCGGCTGCGGGCGCCGCTCGCGTCGGCCTCGGCGACGCCGCCGTTCTGGTTGGCGGCGTTCGCCGCCGCGTTCCACGTGTAGAGGAACCCGCCGAGCGGGGTCGCGTCGGGCACGTAAGTCGCGCCGGCGCTCTCGGTGGTGATCACGTTGCTCGTCGACTGCGCCGCCGTGTCGGTCGTGACGCGGGTCGCCGTCACCGCGCCGTTCAGCGTCGTGTGCCGCGACAGCGCGTAGCTCGCGGCGAGGTTGCCCGAGAGCGTGTCCGCGTCGCTCGCCGCGCCGTTGACGTCGACGCTGGACCTGAACACGCGGCCGCCGCCCGAGAGGTAGAGCGGCGAGCCCTGCCCGGCGCGCCAGGTCGCGAAGGTGCTCGCCTGGTCGAAGCGCGTGCGGTTCTCCGACGGCGCGCCGTTCGCCGTCAGGTCGAAGCGCGAGCTGCTCGAGCTCGCGAGCGTCTCGACCGCCGCGAGCGGATCGGGCCGGTAGCCGTGGCGGGCCACGACGCGCTCGATGCGCGAGCCGTCGCCGGTGTCGCCGCGCCAGTTGCGCGAGCGGCTGCCGGAGAAATCGAGCGTCTGCGGGCCCGCCGAGCGGATGACGCCCGCGGAGAGCACGTCGACCGTGTCCCGGCCGAACGACGGCGACTCGAGCGTGCCGCGGTCCCAGCTGCCCGTGTACTGCAGGTCGCCGGCGCCCGAGCGGTAGTTCTGGCGCGCGCCCCAGCGCGTGTTGGTGAAGTCGTTGCTCGTGATGTCGCCGCTCGCGCGGCTGTCGGTCTTGTCGAAGCTCGCCTGGAACGGGAAGCGGCTCGACGGGAACACCGAGAGCGCGCCGCTGCCGGTGACCGTGTTCGAATTCGAGCGTCCGACCGCGGTGGAGTCGTCGCCCTCCGGGCGCGAGCGCTCGCGGCCCGCGACGATCCCGAGGCCGCCCGAGACCTGCATGAACCAGGGCTGCCACACGTAGCTCGCGCCGCGCAGGTTGGCGGTCTCGACCTGCTGCAGCCGCGCGGCGTGCCCGGCGACGCCGAGCCGCCGAAGCTCGTAGGAGGCGTTTCCGCCCCAGCGCACGGGCGCGAGCCGCCACTCGAGGCCGCGCATCGGCGGCGCGCCCGGATCTCCCGGCGGGGCGTCGGGCGCCGCCTCGGGCTCGACCGGCACCTCGATGGGCGCGTCGAGGCTCCCCGACTCCTGCGCACTCATCCACGATTCCCGTGCGCGCGCGCCCGAAGGCGAGCACAGGCTCAGGCCGTCGCCCTCGGGGCACGGGTCGCCCGTCGCGGCGAGCGCGGGCGTCGTGCACGACAGGGCCGCCATCGCGAGACGCACGATCAGCCCCCTCGCGCCGCCGCTTCGCCGGCCGTCACGCACGGGATTCTCCGGGCTCGCTTCACGCCGCCTCGCACCTAGCGGGCGCCGCCGCGCGCGGCCGCCACCGCGGCGGCCGCCTCGGGATAGCGCGAGCCGTCGATTTCGATCACGGCGCGCTTGCGCAGCGACGAGACGAGCGCGGCCCAATTCGCGTCCGAGCGCTCGCGCCGCACCAGCTCGACGGCGCGCGCGCGCACCTCGTCGAAGCCGCGCAGGCGCTGCTCCCGGCGGTCTTCCAGGCGCAGCACGACGACGCCTTCGAGCAGGCGCACGGGCTGCTGCGAGATCGCGCCCGGCTTCAGCTTGTCGACCTCGCCGTGCAGGCCCTCGGGCAGCATGCCGCGGTGCAGATAGCCCATGTCGCCGCCGGCCTTCGCCGACTCGGCGTCGCCCGATCGCTCGCGCGCGATCGCGGCGAAATCGGCGCCGGCCTTGAGCTGCTTCACGATGTCGCGCGCCTCGGCCTCGGCCTTGTCCCAGGCCGCGCGCGTCGACGACGGATCGACTTTCAGCAGGATCACCGAGAGGCGCACCTGCTCGGGCTCGGTGAAGAGGCCGGGATGGCGGAGGTAATACGCGCGCAGCGCCTTGTCGCCGGGCTGCGGCGCCTCGCGCACCGCGCGCTCCAGCTGCTCGAGCACGCTGTCCTCCTCGAGTCGCGCGGTGAGCTTCGGCAGCGCCTCGGCCTTGACCTTCGGCCACTGCGGGCTCGCGCCGTAGCGCTCCTCGTACGCGGCGAGCGCGGCGTCGACGCGCGCGCGCTCGGGCCGGAGGCCGCGGCGCTTCGCTTCCTTCAGCAGCAGCACGCGCTCGACCAGGCTGCCCGCGACCTCGCGCCGCACGCCGGCGAGCACGTCGTCCGAGGGATTGCGGTGATAGAACTTCTGGCGCACCGCGAGCGCGACC
>DATDMW010000006.1:0-13305 GCA_036518595.1 Burkholderiales bacterium | reverse complement strand
GCGCAGCTGCACGGCGATCGCCGCGCGCGCCGTCTCGGCCTGGGCCACCTCGAGGTCGGAGGCGATTCCGCCCGCGGCGCGCTTTCTCACGTAGGCGAGCGACTCGTCGCGGTTGGCGAGCGTCTCGCGGGTGACGAGGATCTGCGCGTCGAGCGAGCGCACGCCGAAGTAGGCTTGCGTGGTGAGCCCTGCGAGCGTCAGGGCGACCACGTCGCGGGCGTAGCGGGAGGCGAGCGCCTGGGCGCGAAGCGCTTCCACGCCGCGGCGCAGGCGACCCCAGAAGTCCAGCTCGAACGCGGTCGTGAGCGCGAGCCGGATGTCGGTGCGGATCGAGGGGATGCCGGGCGGTATGAGCCCGGTGGTGGTGCTCGCGCGCGAGCGCCCGGCGTTGCCCTGCGCGTCGATCTCGGGCAGGAACGCGGCGTTCGCCTCGCGCAGGTTCGCGTCGGACTCCTCGATCCGGGCCACGGCCTGGCGGATGTCGGCGTTGCGCGCGAGCGCCGAGGCGACGAGGTCGTCGAGCAGCGGATCGTTGTAGAGCTTCCACCAGTCGGCCGGCACTTGCGCGTCCGCGGGAGCCTGCTGCGCCGGCGCCTGCGCCTCGGTGGGCGCGGCCTTGGGGCCGGGATAAGCGGCGGGCAGCTCCATCGTCGGCCGCTCGTAATCGGGGCCGACCATGCAGCCGGCGAGGAGAGCGGCGGCGAGCGCGGGGGCAGCGAGGCGCGGCGTCATGCGTGCGTCTCGCCCGGACGCGCCTGCAAGCGCTCGCGGCGCTTTTTCCGCAGGCCCGCGAGCACGATGAAGAACCACGGCACGAACAGCGTCGCGATGAAGGTCGCCGCGAGCATGCCGCCGAACACGCCCGTGCCCATCGACTGGCGCGCGGCGGCGCCGGCGCCTGTCGCGACCACCAGCGGCACGACGCCGAGCACGAAGGCGAGCGAAGTCATCACGATCGGGCGGAAGCGCTGGCGCGCCGCGGTGATCGCGGCGTCGTAGAGCGACATGCCCTGCAGGGCGTTCTGCTGCGCGAACTCGACGATCAGGATCGCGTTCTTGGCGGCGAGGCCGATCAGCGTGACCAGGCCGATCTGGAAATACACGTCGTTGGTCATCCCGCGCGCCAGCACGGCGGCCAGCGCACCGAGCAGCGCGAACGGAACGGCGAGCAGCACCGCCACCGGCAGCGACCAGCGCTCGTAGTTCGCCGACAGGATCAGGAACACCATGACGATGGCGAAGCAGAACGCGATGATCGACGCCTGTCCCGTGCGCTTCTCCTGGAAGGCCTGCCCGGTCCACTCGAGCGTGTACCCGGGCGGGAGCGCCTGCGCGGCCACCTGCTCGACCTTGGCGATCGCCTCGCCCGAGCTCACTCCGGGCGCGGCGCCGCCGAGCACCTTGGCCGCGACGAAGCCGTTGTAGCGGTCGAGCTGGTCGGGCCCGACGATGCTCTGCACCCGCACCAGCGACTTGATCGGCACCATCTCGCCGCTCGAGGCCGAGCGGACGTAGACGTTCCCCAGGTCTTCGGGGCGGATGCGGTACTGCGGGTCGGCCTGCACCTGCACGCGGTAGGTGCGCCCGAACTTGTTGAAGTCGTTCACGTAGAGCGCGCCCATCGTGCTCTGCAGCGCGTCGAACACGTCCGACAGCGGCACGCCGAGCGACAGCGCCTTCTCGCGGTCGACGTCGACCAGCAGCTGCGGCACCGCCGGCCGGAAGAAGCTGTTGATGCCGGCGAGGTCGGGCTGCTTGCGCAGCTCGCCCATGAACTGCTGCAGCACCTGGTTGAGCTGCTGCGGATCGGCATTGGAGCGGTTCTGGATGTAGGCCTCGAAGCCGCCCGCGGTGCCGAGGCCCCGGATCGGCGGCGGGTTGAACGCGAACACCAGGCCCTCGTTGAGGCCGAAGCCTTTCATGCTGACGTAGCGCACGACGTCGGCGGCGCTCTCCTTGCGGTCCCGCCACGGCTTGAGCGTCACGAACAGCGTGCCCGCGCTGGTCTTGTTGCCGCCGCCGATCAGGTCGAAGCCCGTGACGGCGAACACGTGCTCGACCGCCGGGTGCTCCTGGATCGCCTTCTGGATCTGCGAGGCGACGCGGCCGGTGCGCGAGAGCGTCGCCCCGTCGGGCAGCACGATGGCGCCGAAGAGATAGCCCTGGTCCTCGGAGGGCACCAGGCTGCTCGGCACGATTCGGAACAGCCCCAGCACGATCACGATCACCGCGGCGAACGCGACCAGCGCCCACACCGCGTGTCGGATGGTGAGGCGAACGCCCCCGGTATACCAGCCGACCGCGCGCTCGAAGCCGCGGTTGAACGGGCGGAACAGGCGGTTCTCCTCGTGCGTCGGCTTGAGCAGCAGCGCACACAGCGCCGGGGTGAGGGTCACTGCGATGAAGCCCGAGATCACGACCGCCGTCGCGACCGTGACGGCGAACTGCTTGTACAGCTGGCCCGCGAGGCCGCCGAGGAACGCGACCGGGACGAACACCGAGCACAGCACCAGCACGATGGCGATGATCGCGCCCGTGACCTCGCGCATCGACTCGACCGCCGCGTCGTGCGGCGAGAGCTTCTTCTCGGCCATCACGCGCTCGACGTTCTCGAGCACGACGATCGCGTCGTCGACCACGATGCCGGTCGCGAGCACGATCGCGAACAGCGTCAGCGTGTTGATCGAGAAGCCGAACAGGTACAGGCCGGCGAAGGAGCCGATCAGCGAGATCGGCACCGCGATGAACGGGATCAGCGTCGCGCGCCAGCTCTGCAGGAACAGGAACACGACGCCGAGCACGAGCACCGCCGCGATCAGCAGCGTGATGATCACCTCGTGGATCGATTCCTGGACGAAGTGCGTGGTGTCGAACGGGATGATGTAGCTCACGCCCGCCGGGAACCCCTTCGCGACCTCGTTCATCGCCGTACGCACCTTCTTGGCGACCTCGATCGCGTTCGCGCCCGACTGCAGGAACACGGCGACGCCGATGCTCGGGTTGCCGTCGACGGTGGTGAACGCGTCGTAGTTCGCGGCCCCCAGCTCGACGCGCGCGACGTCCTTGACGCGCAGCACGCCGCCGGGGCCGCTCGAGCGCAGCACGATGTTGCCGAACTCCTCGGGCTCGACCAGCCGGCCGCGCGTCGTCACCGTGAAGTTGAGCGCCTGGTCGGGCGGGGCGGGCTCCTGGCCGATCTTCCCGGCCGCGTACTGGTTGTTCTGGACGCGGATCGCGTTGGCGACGTCGGTCGGCGTGATGCCGAGCTGCGCCATGCGGTCGGGCTTGAGCCAGATGCGCATCGAGTAGTCGCGCGCGCCGAAGATGGTGGCGTCGGCGACGCCCGGGACGCGCTTGAGCACGTCGAGGGCGTTGATCAGCATGTAGTTGCTGAGGAAGAGCGTGTCGTAGCGCGGGTCGTTCGAGGTCACGCCGACGACGAGCAGGATGTCGATCGAGCGCTTCTGGACCAGCACGCCCGTGCGGCGCACGTCGTCGGGCAGCCGCGGCAGCGCGATCTGCACCCGGTTGTTGACCTGGATGGTGGCGTTGTTGATGTCGGTGCCGACGTCGAAGGTCGCGGTGATCGTCAGCGTGCCGGTCGACGACGAGCTCGACTGGTAGTAGAGCAGGCCCTCGACGCCCGAGAGCTGCTCCTCGATCGGCGCGGCGACGGTCCTGGCGAGCGTCTCGGCGCTGGCGCCGGGGTAAGTCGCCGTGATCGTCACCGTGGGCGGCGAAATCTCCGGGTACTGCGCGATCGGCAGCACCTGCGACGCGACCAGGCCGGCGATCGTGATGATGATGGCGATGACCGACGCAAAGATCGGCCGCTCGATGAAGTATTTCGAGAGCACGGCCGGCGCTTACTTGGACGCGGGTGTTTTGCCGGCGGCGGGAGACGACTGCTGCTTCGGCGCGCCGGCGGCGTTGCCCGCCGGGCCGCCCGGCGCCGGCGCGGAGCCGGCGTCGGCGAGCTGCGGCGCGACCGGCGCGCCCGGCCGGAGCTTCATGAGGTTGTCGACGACGACGCGGTCGCCGGGCCGGAGGCCGTCGAGGACGAGCCAGTCCTGGCCGATCCACTCGCCGGTCTTCACCGGCCGCACGGTCGCCTTGTTCTCTCCGTCGAGGACGAACACGAACTGTCCCTGCTCGGTCTGGAACACCGCCTGCTGCGGCACGAGGTAGGCGTTCTTGTACTCGCCCCCGGTGAGGCGCACGCGCACGAAATCTCCGGGAAGGATGCGGCTCTTCGGGTTGTCGAACTCGGCGCGCAGCTCCTGCGTCGCGAGTCGCGGATCGATCTGCGCGGCGGCGAAATTGATTCGCCCCTTGGTCGGGAAGACCGAGCCGTCGGCGAGGACGAGCTGCACCTGGGTAGCGCTCGGGTCGACGCGCCGCCCCGGAAGCTTCGCCAGGTCGGACTCCGACAGGCTGAACCGCACCCACACCGGCTGCACCTGGATCACGGTCGTGAGCAGGCTGTCGGCGCCCGGCGAGACGAGGCTGCCCTCGGAGCGCGCGATGCGGCCGGTCACGCCCGACACGGGCGCGGTCACGTGCGTATACGAGAGGTTCAGCTCGGCCTCGCGCACGCGCGCCTCCGCGGCCTGCAGCGACGCGATCGACAGCTTCTGCGCCGACACCGCGTCGTCGAACTCCTTCTGGCTGATCGCCTTCTGCTCGGCGAGATCCTTGAGGCGCCCGGCCTCGCGCTTGGTCTGCTCCTGGCGCGCCTGCTCCTGCGCGAGCTGCGCGCGCGCCTGCTGCAGCGCGATCTCGTACGGCGCGGGGTCGATCTGGAAGAGGGGAGCGCCGGCCTGCACGCGCTGGCCCTCGTTATAGAGGCGCTTGAGGAGGATGCCGGTGACGCGCGCGCGCACCTCGACTTCCTTCGAGCCCTGCACCTGGCCGACCGCATCGAGCACGATCGGAACGGGCTGCGGCTTGACCTCGCGCACCTTGGCCGGGACGGGCGGCGGACCCTGCTGCGCGCCGGCCTGGCGGACGGCAGCGTCGCCGCGGTCGCACCCGGCCAGCGGGCCGATCAGCGATGCGGCGGCGAGCACGGAGATGAGGAGCGACGGGCCGCGGTTCATCATGGTTGGGCGAGGTCCGCGATCATGGTTGTCGAAGAAGTCACAATTTTATACAATCATGGATGTATGTCAACTCGCAGGACCCGATAGCTTGCGCAGAACCAAGGAAGAATCCGAGCGGACGCGCCTCCAGATCCTGGCGGCCGCGCGCCGGGTATTCGCGCGCCAGGGCGTGACCCGCACCAGCCTCGAGCAGATCGCGCGCGCCGCCGGCGTGACGCGCGGCGCGATCTACTGGCACTTCGCGGACAAGACCGCGCTGTTCTACGCGATGCGCGAGCAGGTGTCCCTGCCGATGGTCGACCGCACCGGCTTCGCGTGGTTCCCGGCGGACACGGCCGACCCGCTCGCCAGCGTCGAGCGCTTCCTGCTCGAGGTGCTGCGCACCCTGGAGAGCGACCCCGCGACGCGGGAGACCTTTCAGATCATGGGCTTCAAGTGCGAGTACGTCGGCGACCTCGAGCGCGAGCTGAACCTGCACAACAGCCGCTGCACCGAGCTCTACACGATGCTGAGCGGCGTGTACCGCCGCGCCGAGCGCGCGCGCCAGCTGCGTAAAGGCCTCAAGCCCGCGCCGGCCGCGCTCTCGACCTGCAGCTTCCTCGTGGGCCTGGTGCGCCTGTGGCTCATGGACCGCACCGGCAAGCTCGTGCGCAGCAAGGCGAAGTCCATCGTCAAGGCCCACGTCGACAGCCTGCGGCGCGCGTAGCGCGAGTCAGGCGGCCGTCAGCCGGCCGGCGTCAGAATCGGCGCACCAACTCCGGGAGGAGGCATGGCCACCACCGGCAAGAAGAACAGCGCGCGCGCGGAGCCGTTCGCCCGCATCGGCGCGAAGGCGAAGCGCGCCATCGAGCACGTGGTGATCATCGTCAAGGAGAACCACGGCTTCGACAACTACTTCGGGACGTTCCCCGGCGCCGACGGCGCGGCGCTCCCGCGCTCGCCCAATCCGCCGCCGCACGATCCGAACCACCGCCACGACGCCTGGCTGACGCGCAAGACGACGGCGGTGCGCGCGCAGTTCACCGAGCAGGACATCCCGGCGTACTTCGCCTGGGCGCGCCAGTTCACGCTGTGCGACCGCTATTTTTCCGAGATCGCGGGGCCTTCGACGCCGAATCACCTGACGCTGATCGCGGCGGATTCGCCGATCTTCGTCAATCCGCCGCGGTACCGGATCCCGGTCGGCGAGCCGCTGTTCGACATTCCGTCGCTGCCCGCCGCGCTCGAGAAGGCGGGGCTCACGTGGGGCAACTACGGCGGCTACGCGTTCGACTTCATCAAGAGCCTGGTGAACAGCAAGCGCAAGTTCACGTCTGACCAGTTCGCGAAGGACGCGGCGAAGGGCAAGCTTCCGAACGTGTCCTGGGTCTACGCGCCGCACGACGCGAGCGAGCATCCGCCCGACGAAAACGACGCCGGCACGCCGCTCGTCGGCAATGTCACGCACGGCATGCAGTGGACCGTCGACCAGGTCGACGCTCTGGTGCAGGGCGGCCTCTGGCCGAAGACCGCGATCTTCGTGACCTGGGACGACTGGGGCGGATGGCTGGACCACGTCGACCCGCCGGAGGTCGAGACCTGGAAGCACGATCCCGCGCACCCGGAGCGCGACGGCAATCATCCGAAGTGGGACGGCACGCAGTTCCGCTACGGCTCGCGCGTCGGCTGCCTGGTGCTCTCGCCCTACGCGAAGAGCGGCCACGTGTCCAAGGCGGTGCACTCGCACGTGAGCCTGCTGCGCTTCTGCGAGAAGCTCTTCGGGCTTCCGGCGCTCAACACGCGCGACGCTCAAGCGAGCGACATGTCCGACTGCTTCGACTTCCGCCGCGCGCCGGCGCCGCCGCCGAAGCACGGATAGCCTTTGCTTTATTCCGCCGGCCGGTTTACGCTTCGTCCGGCAGAACAAGAACGTGGAACGAGGCAGGGGAATGCGCTGTATCGTGCTCGACACCGAGACCACCGGGTTGAACGCCAGCCTGGGTGACCGGATCATCGAGCTCGGCTGCGTCGAGATGCTCAACCGGCGGCCGACCGGCAACGATTTCCACCGATACGTGAACCCCGAGCGCGCCAGCGAGGCGGGGGCGCGGCAGGTCCACGGCATCGACGACGAGTTCCTGCGCGACAAGCCGAAATTCGGCGAGATCGCGACCGAGCTCCTGGAGTATCTCCGCGGCGCGGAGGTCGTGATCCACAACGCGGCCTTCGACATCGAGTTCCTGAACAACGAGCTGAAGCTGCTGGGCCTGCCGCTCATCGAGCCGGGCAAGCCCAACGACTACGGCATCACCGTGATCGACTCGCTCGCGCTCGCGCGCGAGCTGCATCCCGGCAAGAAGAACTCGCTCGACGCCCTGTGCGAGCGCTACGCGGTGGACAACGCCCACCGCACGCTGCACGGCGCGCTGCTCGACGCGCGCCTGCTCGCCGACGTCTACCTCGCGATGACGCGCGGCCAGGACAGCCTGGCGATCGAGCTCGAGGCGCCCCGCGCCGCGGTCTCGGCCGGGGCGGGCGCGCTCGCCGCCGCGCGCCCGGCGCTGGTGGTGCTCGCCGCGAGCGCCGAGGAGCTCGCCGAGCACGAGAAGCTGCTCGCCGCGATCGACGCCGAGAGCAAGGGGCGCTGCGTCTGGAAGCTGCTCGACGCGGCGCCAGTCCCGCTCGAGCCCGAGGTCCCGCTCGCCGGCGTGATGCCGATCAACCCGGCCGTCTCGCGCGCACCGGGGCCCGCGCCCTTGTAAAATCGGGGTCGTGGCGAACCCCTACGAAGTCGATCTCGAGCGCAATCCCGCGAACCATGCTCCGCTGACGCCGCTCGGCTTCATCGAGCGGGCGGCGGCGGTCTACCCGAAGCGCACCGCCGTGATCCACGGCGAGCGCCGCTTCACATGGGCCGAGACCTACGCGCGCTCGCGCCGGCTCGCCTCCGCGCTCGCGGCGCGCCGGCTCGGGCGCGGCGACACGGTGGCGGTGATGCTGTCGAACACGCCCGAGATGGTCGAGTGCCATTTCGGCGTGCCGATGGCGGGCACGGTGCTGAACGCGCTGAACACGCGGCTCGACGCCGATGCGATCGCGTTCATGCTCGAGCACGGGGGGGCGAAGCTCGTCATCGTCGACCGCGAGTATTCCGAGGTGATGGCGAAGGCGCTGGCGATGCTGAAGTCCAGGCCGCCGGTGATCGACGTCGACGACCCGGAGTACTCCGGCCCCGGCAAGCGCATCGGCGAGATCGACTACGAGTCCTTCCTCGCGAAAGGCGACCCGGAATTCGCGTGGTCGCCCCCGAGGGACGAGTGGGACGCGATCTCGCTCAACTACACCTCGGGCACGACCGGCAACCCGAAGGGCGTCGTCTACCACCACCGCGGCGCGTATCTGAACGCGGTCTGCAACATCGTCACCTGGGCGATGCCGCACCACGCGGTGTACCTGTGGACGCTGCCGATGTTCCACTGCAACGGCTGGTGCTTCCCGTGGACCGTCGCCGCGAACGCGGGCGTCAACGTCTGCCTGCGCAAGGTCGAGGCGAAGGCGATCTTCGACCTGATCCGCCGCCACCGCGTCACGCACTACTGCGGCGCGCCGATCGTGCACTCGACGCTGATGCACGCCGATCCGAAGCTGCGCGCGGGGATCTCGCACCCGGTGCACGCCATGGTGGCCG
The DNA here is from genome assembly GCA_036518595.1 of Burkholderiales bacterium. Classification (GTDB taxonomy): domain Bacteria; phylum Pseudomonadota; class Gammaproteobacteria; order Burkholderiales; family SG8-39; genus VBDM01. The sequence continues at coordinate 4,536 of DATDMW010000006.1, read as the reverse complement.
CGGCGGCGCCGCCCGCCGCGATGATCGAGGGCATGGAGCGCATGGGCTGGGACCTGACGCACGTCTACGGCCTCACCGAGGTCTACGGTCCGGCGACCGTGTGCGCGAAGCACGACGAATGGAAGAGCCTCGACATCGGCAAGCGCACCGAGCGCATGGGGCGCCAGGGCGTGCGCTACCTGATGGAGGAAGGCGTCGCGGTGATGGACCCCGAGACGATGCAGCCCGTGCCCGCCGACGGCGAGACCATGGGCGAGATCATGTTCCGCGGCAACATCACCATGAAGGGCTACCTCAAGAACAAGCAGGCGAGCGAGGAGGCATTCAAGGGCGGCTGGTTCCACTCGGGCGACCTCGCCGTGCTGCAGCCCGACGGGTACGTCAAGATCAAGGACCGCGCCAAGGACATCATCATCTCGGGCGGCGAGAACATCTCCTCGCTCGAGGTCGAGGACGTGCTCTACCGCCATCCCGCGGTGCTCGCCGCCGCGGTGGTCGCCAAGCCCGACCCGAAGTGGGGCGAGACGCCGCTCGCGTTCGTCGAGCTGAAGCCGGAAGCGAATGTGAGCGAGGAGGAGCTGATCGAGCATTGCCGCGCGCACCTGGCGCGGTTCAAGGCGCCCCGCCAGGTCGTCTTCGGCCCGCTGCCCAAGACCTCGACCGGCAAGATCCAGAAGTTCATGCTGCGGCAGAAGGCGAAGTCCACGTCGGCGATCGAGTGATGATCGTCATCCTGCGGAGCGGGTCATGAATGCACCGACGAAGACTGAAGTCGAAGCGCCGTACGTCCTGACCCAGTCGAAGGACGGCGTGGTGACTCTCACGATGAACCGCGGCGAGCGCATGAACCCGCTGTCGACCGGAATGCTCGCCGCGCTGCAGGCCGAGCTCGATCGCCTGAAGGAGGATCGCGATGCGAAGGTCGTGGTGCTCGCCGGGGCGGGCAGCCATTTTTGCGCGGGGCACGACCTGCGGGAGATGCGCGCGCATCCGGACAAGGCGTGGCAGCGCGGGCTGTTCGATGCGTGCAGCGCGATGATGCTGTCGCTGACGCGGCTGCCGCAGCCGGTCATCGCGAGGGTGCAGGGCATCGCGGTCGCGGCGGGGTGCCAGCTGGTCTCGATGTGCGACCTCGCGGTGGCGTCGGAGGCCGCGCGCTTCGCGCTGCCCGGGATCAAGAGCGGCATCTTCTGCACCACGCCCGGCGTGGGCGTCGCCCGCAACCTCGCGCGCAAGCACGCGCTCGAGATGCTCTTCACCGGCGACCTGATCGACGCCGGCACGGCGCTTTCGTGGGGCCTGGTGAACCGCGTCGTCGCGGCCGACGCGCTCGACGCCGAGACGGCGAAGCTCGCCGCGAAGATCGTCGCGCACAGCGGCGCCGTGGTCGCGATGGGCAAGCGCTTCTTCTACGACCAGGTCGAGAAGGGGCTCGCCGACGCCTACTCGCTCGCCTCCGAGGGGATGGCTTGCAACATGATGCTCGCGGACGCCGCCGAGGGGATCGATGCGTTCATCGGCAAGCGCAAGCCCGAATGGCGCGATAAGTAGGACTGTCGTCCTGAGCGAAGCGAAGGATCTGCTTTTGCGGTAAAAAGCAGATTCTTCGTCGCTTCGCTCCTCAGAATGACAGCGGACATCATCCTCGAGACCCGGGACCTGTCGAAGGAGTTCAAGGGCTTCGTCGCGGTCAACGGCGTGAACCTCAAGGTGAAGCGCGGGACCATCCACGCGCTCATCGGGCCCAACGGGGCGGGGAAAACCACGTGCTTCAACCTCCTCACGCACTTCCTGACCCCGACGCGCGGCCAGATCGTCTACAACGGCCGCGACATCACCGGCGCGAGCCCGGCGTCGATCGCGCGCATGGGCCTGGCGCGCTCGTTCCAGATCTCCGCCGTGTTTCCGCACCTCACGGTGCTCGAGAACGTGCGCCTCGCGCTGCAGCGCCGGCGCGGCGAGTCGTTCGACTTCTGGCGCTCCGAGCGCGTGCTCGAGGAGCTGAACGCGCGCGCGCGCGAGCTGCTCGACGCGGTCGGCCTCGCGGCGCACGAGGCGACGGTCGCGGTCGAGCTGCCCTACGGGCGCAAGCGCGCGCTCGAGATCGCCACCACGCTCGCGCTCGACCCGGAGCTGATGCTGCTCGACGAGCCGACCGCGGGCATGGCGCACGAGGACGTGGAGCGCGTCGCGGCGCTGGTCAAGAAGGTCGCGGCCAACCGCACCGTGCTCATGGTCGAGCACAACCTCGGCGTGGTCGAGCACCTCTCCGACCACATCACCGTGCTCGCGCGCGGCGAGGTGCTGGCGGAGGGCGACTACGCGGCCGTGTCGAAGGACCGCAACGTGATCGCGGCGTATCTCGGGAGCGAGCGTGGCTGACGCAACGGCGCCGATGCTGAAAGTGTCGGGCCTGAACGCCTGGTACGGCGAGTCGCACATCCTGCACGGAATCGATTTCGAAGTGCGCCGCGGCGAGGTCGTGACGCTGCTGGGGCGCAACGGGGCGGGGAAGACCACCACGCTGAAGTCGATCATGGGAATGGTGGGCCGGCGCGAGGGCTCGGTCGTCTTCGAGGCGACCGAGACGATCCGCATGCCGTCGTACCGCATCGCGCGCCTGGGGCTTGCCTTCTGCCCCGAGGAGCGCGGCATCTTCGCGAGCCTCGACGTGCGCGAGAACCTGCTGCTGCCGCCCGCGGTGCGCCCCGGCGGCTTCACCGTCGAGCAGGTGTACGAGCTCTTCCCCAACCTGAAGGAGCGGCTGCGCAGCCAGGGTAGCAAGCTCTCGGGCGGCGAGCAGCAGATGCTCGCGATCGGGCGCATCCTGCGCACCGGGGCGCGGCTGCTGCTCCTCGACGAGCCGACCGAAGGCCTCGCGCCCGTGATCGTGCAGCAGATCGGGCAGACGATCTCGCGGCTGAAGGCGGAGGGGTTCACGATCCTGCTGGTCGAGCAGAACTTCCGCTTCGCGTCGCGCGTCGCCGACCGCCATTACGTGATCGAGAACGGGCGGGCGGTGGACATGATCCCGAACGCCGAGCTAGAGTCGCGGCTGCACGAGGTCCACGAGTACCTGGGCGTGTGATCCCGGGAGGGTTTCCCAATCAAAGGAGCGAGGACGATGATTCCCAAGCGAGCATGGCTTGCGGTGGCGCTGCTGCTGGCGGCGACCGGCGCGCAGGCGCAGATTTCCGGCGGCGTCGTGAAGATCGGCGTGCTGTCCGACATGTCCAGCCTGTATTCCGACATCGGCGGGCCCGGCTCGGTCGCCGCGGCGCGCATGGCGGTCGAGGACTTCGCGCCCGCGAAGCACGGCCTGAAGGTCGAGATCGTCTCGGCCGACCACCAGAACAAGCCCGACGTCGGCTCGGCGATCGCGCGGAACTGGTACGACACCGAGGGGGTCGACGTGATCGTCGACGTGCCGACCTCGTCGGTCGCGCTCGCGGTCAGCCAGGTGACCAAGGACAAGAACAAGGTGTTCCTCGTCTCCGGCGCGGCGAGCTCCGACCTCACGGGCAAGGCGTGCACGCCGAACACCATCCACTGGACCTACGACACGTGGATGCTCGCGAACGGCACCGGCAACGCCATCGTGAAGCAGGGCGGCGACACCTGGTTCTTCATCACCGCCGACTACGCCTTCGGCCATGCGCTCGAGCGCGACACGTCCGAGGTGGTGAAGAAGGCCGGCGGCAAGGTGCTGGGCGCGGTTCGCCATCCGCTCAACACCCAGGACTTCTCGTCGTTCCTGCTGCAGGCGCAGGCGTCGAAGGCCAAGATCATCGGCCTCGCCAATGCGGGCGGCGACACGACCAACGCGATCAAGCAGGCCGCCGAGTTCGGCATCGTCAAGGGCGGGCAGAACCTCGCCGGGCTGCTGGTATTCCTGTCCGACGTGCACGGCCTGGGGCTCGACAAGGCGCAGGGGCTGATCTTCACCGAGACGTTCTACTGGGACATGAACGCGCAGACGCGCGCCTTCGCCAAGCGCATGGCCGCGGCCAACAACGGCAAGTACCCCACCATGGTGCAGGCCGGCGTGTACTCGGCGATCACGCACTACCTGAAGGCGGTCGCGGCGGGCAAGACGGATGCCGACGGCGCGAAGGTCGTCGCCCGGATGAAGTCGATGCCGACCGATGACCCGCTCTTCGGCAAAGGCAGCATCCGCGCCGACGGCCGCAAGCTCCATCCGGCGTACCTCGTCGAGGTGAAGAAGCCGTCCGAGTCGAAGGGCCCGTACGACTACTACAAGATCCGCGCGACCATCCCGGCCGACCAGGCGTTCCGGCCGCTCGACCAGGGGGATTGCCCGCTGGTGAAGAAATAAGAGGTCGGGGATCCCGGCGATGGACACGATCTTCGGGATCCCCACCCAGGCGCTCTTCGGTCAGCTCCTGATCGGACTGATCAACGGCTCGTTCTACGCGCTGCTCTCGCTCGGGCTGGCCGTGATCTTCGGCCTGCTCAACATCATCAACTTCACGCACGGCGCGCAGTACATGATGGGCGCGTTCTGCGCGTTCATCC
>DATDMW010000005.1:0-10591 GCA_036518595.1 Burkholderiales bacterium | reverse complement strand
GATCGAGTACGCCGTCCACGGCGGCGCGGCGCTGAAGGGACACCTGTATGCGCCGCGCGGCGGCGGCAAAGTGCCCGTCGTGATCGCGGTGCACGGCGGCGGCTGGCGGCTCGCCAACCTCGAGAACTACGCGCACCTCGGTCCCTGGCTCGCCGAGCGTGGCTACGCGGTGCTCGCGGTGACGCACCGGCTCTCGAGCGCGTCGACCCGCGTGTACCCCGAAGCCGTGCACGACGTGCGCGCGGCGGTGCAGTACGCGCGCGCCAACGCCGCCGAGCTCGGCATCGATCCCGAGCGCATCGCGCTCATGGGCGACTCCTCCGGCGCGCACCTCGCGTCACTGGTGGCGCTCGCGGGCGATCACCCGGCCTTCAAGGACGGCAACCGCGCCGACCCGCACGGCGGCGTGTCGACGCGCGTGCGCGCCGCGGTCGTCGTCTACGGCGTCTTCGACCTGGTCGCGCAATGGCGCCACGACCAGCTCGCGCGCCCGCGCGACCCGATCGTCGATCGCTTCCTGGGCGTCTCGCTGATCGACGACCGGCGGCCGTACTTCGAGGCGTCGCCGCTCTCGTACGTCTCGGCGCGCAACAACGCGACCGCCTTCCTCGTCGTCTGGGGCAGCGACGACGACGTGGTCGATGCGAAGGAGCAGAGCGGCGCCTTCCTCGAGGCGCTGAAGCAGGCCGGGCACTACGTGCGCCCCGTCGTGCTCGCCGGCGCGCCGCACTTCTGGATCGGCGACCCGCTCGACGAGCCTGGGAGCCAGCCTGGATTTCTGGCTCCCAGGCTGCTGCGGTTCCTCCAGGCGAAGCTATGAGGAGTCCTAGTTATACTACAACGTGCGACGTGGTAGTATAACTTAAATATCATGTACTTAAGGAAGCAATCTGGTTTTTATACTACAATTATATATAATGTAGTATAACTATGGCGGCGTCCACAGAAACGAGACTACGGCGCTATGACGAGCTGTCCTTATCGGCTCAGACGGCTTATGCAGAATTGTTCGAGTCCGCTCGCGCCCAGGAACTGCATCGTTCAATAGCGAATCTCTCTGGAAGCTTCGCTTCCAAAACCGTTAAGGGTCGGCTCTATTGGTATTACCAGTATCGCGACGTAAATGGAACCGTGCGCCAGCTTTATGTCGGTCCCGATACCGACGAAGTCAAAGCCCTCATTAAGCGAGCCAAAGAAAATCCAGCAAAGGCACTAGAGCCGCTTGCTCGTTCTGCTATTGCGCTCGGATGCGAACGCGTATTACCGAGGCATTTTCGCGTCATAAGAAGGCTCTCCGAGTACGGATTCTTCCGCGCGGGTGGCATCCTCATCGGAACCCATGCTTTCCTCGCCATTGGTAACGTTCTAGGCATACGTTGGCACGATGGATCAAGGACCCAGGACGTAGATTTTGCGCATGCGGGCAAGAACATCTCGCTGGCGCTACCAGCGACAATTCAAGTTGACGTCCACAAAGCGCTCGAATCGCTGGAGATGGGCTTTCTTCCAATTTCGACATTTGGCGGTAAGACTGGCGCTACGTACCTGAATCCGAAAGCCCCTGAATTCAGGATTGACTTCCTGACCACTTTGCAGCGTGACGGCGACCAGGCATTTACACCTCCAAACCTGAACGTGGCTCTACAGCCACTCAAATTTATGGAATTCCTACTTGAGCATCCGGTTCAAGCGGTGGTGTTCAGCGAAGAAGGCGCCGTGGTCGTAAATATACCGTTGCCGGTACGCTACGCTTTGCACAAGCTCGTCGTCTCGGGTGAACGCGAAGAGGCGTTCCGCACCAAGTCGACTAAGGATCTGTTGCAATCGGCGGCATTGATAGCTTATTTCAAAGATCATAGAGATGATGAGTTACGCGCCACCTGGCATGATTTGCTGTCCCGGGGAAAAGGCTGGCATGGACGAGCCAAGGACGGGTGGAGCGCGCTCGCCAAGGCTGCCCCGGATCTTGAGATAGAGAAGCTCCTGAAGATCTAGCGAAACCCCGTCGCGGGATATCTCTTATATCGTGAGACTGATGTGACGCCGAACAGAACTAGCCGAACGATAAGTCAGTTCCTGGCTCTTTCGTTTTTGGTGCTGATGGTCCACGGATCTGCCCTGGCACAAACCTTCCCCTCGCACCCGATCAAGATCGTGGTCGCTTTCCCGGTCGGCGGAGGATCCGACATCGCGGCGCGCCTCGTCGGCCAGCGCCTCGCCGAGCGCTTCGGGCAGCCGGTCGTGATCGAGAACCGCGTCGGCGCGAACGGCAACATCGGCGGCGAGGCGGTGGCGCGCTCGGCGCCCGACGGCTACACGCTCGTGATGGGCAGCAACGCGAACATCACCACCAACCCGCACCTGATGAAGCTCGACTGGGACCCGATGAAGGACCTCGCGCCGGTGGCGATGCTGACGGTGAACCCGCTGCTGCTGTTCGTGAATCCCGACGTCGTGCCGGTGAAGACCTTCGCCGAGTTCCTCGACTACGTGAAGGCGCGCGACGGCAAGGTGTACTACGCCTCCGCCGGCAACGGCTCGCCCGCGCACCTCGCGGGCGAGCTGCTGAAGATCGTCGCCCGCGTCGGCATGGTTCACGTCCCGTACAAGGGCGGGCCGCCGGGCGTGAACGACGTGCTCGGCGGCCGCGTCGGCGTGATGCTCGCGGCGGCGCCGACCGTGATGCCGCACATCCGCTCGGGCAAGCTGCGCGGCCTCGCGACGACGGGCGCCCGGCGCTCGAGCGCGACGCCCGACATCCCGACGGTCGCCGAGTCCGGGTTCCCGGGGTTCGACGTCGTGATCTGGAACGCGGTGTTCGCGCCGGGCGCGACGCCGCGCCCGGTGCTCGCGAAGCTGCACGACGGGATCGGCGCGGTGCTCGAGGAGCCCGACACGCGCGCGCTGCTCGAGCAGCAGGGCGCCGATCCGGCGCCGATGAGCGACGCGGCGTTCCGCGCTATGCTCGCGACCGAGTACGAGCGCTGGGGCAAGGTGATCCGCGAGGCGCACATCAGGGTGGATTGAAATGGAAGGCGCGAGCCTCTTGAAGATCGGCGGCCTGGATATCGAGATCGTGCGGCGCGGCCGCGGCCGGCCGGTGCTGTTCCTGCATCCGCACATCGGATTCTGGGGCGCCGAGCGCTTCCTCGACGCGATGGCGAAGCACGCGGAGGTGATCGCGCCCGCGCACCCGGGCTTCGGGCGCTCGGCGCTCGCGAAGGGCATGACCACGGTCGACGACCTGTCGTACTTCTACCTCGACCTGCTCGAGCAGCTCGACCTGCGCGACGTCGCCCTGGTCGGCGCGTCCTTCGGCGGCTGGCTCGCGGCCGCGATCGCGACCAAGAGCTGCGAGCGGCTCGCGCGCCTCGCGATGCTGGGCGCGGTCGGCGTCAAGCTCGGCGCGCGCGACAAGACCGACGTGGTGGACATCTTCGCCACGCCGCGCTCGAAATGGGAGGAAGTGTCGTTCGCCGACCCGGCGCACGGGCGCCGCGAGTACTCGGCGCTGCCCGACGAGGAATTGCAGGCGATGGCGCGCAACCGCGAGGCGACGGCGCTGTTCGCGTGGAATCCGTACATGTACGACCCGAAGCTCCTCGGGCGGCTGCATCGCATCCGCATCCCGACGCTGTTCCTCTGGGGCGCGGCCGACCGCTTCGCGCCCGCGGGCTACGGCCGCGGCTACTGCGCGGCTGTTCCCGGTGCCGTGTTCGAGGAGATCGCGGGAGCCGGCCACTTCCCGCACATCGAGCAGCCCGAGGCGGTAGCCGCCCGGATCGCCGAGTTCGCGCTCGGTGCGCAACTGGAGAAGCAGCCATGAGGATCTACCAGTTCTCGGAGCAGCCCTATCCCGACGCGTGGGAGAACCCGTCGATCCGGGTCAACCTGCCGAGCCGCAACATGGACCCGGAGGTCATGGCGCAGAACTACCACGACCGCCTCGACGAGTGGCTGCTCGCCGACGAGCTCGGCCTCGACATCATGATCAACGAGCACCACGCGACGGCGACCTGCTGCTGCCCGGTCGCGGCGGTGCCGCTCGCGATCCTCGCGCGCCAGACGAAGCGCGCGCGCCTGCTCACGCTCGGCTACCCGATCGCCAACCGCCTCGACCCGGTGCGCATCGCCGAGGAGTTCGCGATGATCGACGTGATCTCGCGCGGCCGGCTCGAGATGGGGCTGGTCCGCGGCGTGCCCTACGAGGTGCCGCTCGCGGTGCGCTCGGCCGTCGGCCAGATGGACCGCTTCTGGGAGGCGCACGACCTCATCCTCAAGGCGATGACCTCGACCGACGGGCCGTTCGACTGGCAGGGCGAGCACTTCCAGTACCGCAACGTCAACGTCTGGCCGCGCGTGTACCAGCAGCCGCACCCGCCGGTGTGGATCACGGGGCGCGCGCCGCAGAACATCCGCGAGATCGCCGAGCGCGGCTACGTGCTAGGGACTTTTCTCTCGGGCTTCCAGACGCGCCAGCTCTTCGATCATTACCGCAAGGCCTGCGCCGACCTCGGCCGCCCGGCGCCCGCCGAGGACCGCTTCTCCTATCTCGGCATCGTCGCGATCGCGCAGGACCGCAAGGAAGCGATGCGCCGGGCCGAGGTCATGGTCGGTTATCTCCGCTCCTCGGGCCGCGTCGCCGAGCCGTTCGGCACGCCGCCCGGATACTTCTCGGTCGGCGACGCGATGCGCATGATCAAGGCGCGCGGCGCGCGCGGCACGACCACGCGCGACGGCAAGTTCGTCGACACGCACCACGGCGCGATCGAGGACCTGGTCAAGGCGGGCATCATGTTCGTCGGCACGCCCGACGACGTCTACGGGCAGCTCGCCGAGTTCATCGACAACATCGGCGGCCTCGGCCACTTCCTGATGATGGGCCACGCCGGGCACCTGACGCACGCCGAGGCGATGGAGCAGATCACGCTGGTCGCGAAGGAAGTGCTGCCGCGGCTGAACGCGCGGCGGCCGGCGGCGAAGGCCGCCTGAATCATCGCCCCTGCAGGATCAGCTGCTGGAACCGCTGCGTCGATTTCTCCTGCTCGTCGACCAGCTTCGCCGAATCGAGGTACTTGAGCGTCACGCCTTTCACGGGCGATTCCACCTTCGTGCTGGTCGGGACATAGCCGATCTTCGCCAGGATGCCTTGGCCCTCCGCGCTCAGCAGCCAGTCGTAGAGCAGCAGCGCCGCGTGCGGGTGCTGCGCCTTCTTCGGGATGGCGATCGCGTTGGGAATGCTTACTGCCGAACCGATGACGAACCAGTCGATCGGCGAGCCTTTCTTCTTCGCCTGCTCGACGCTGTATTCGTAGACGGTGAGCGCGAGCGGGATCTCGCCCGAGGCGACGAGGTTGGTGAGCAGCGGGTGGCCGCTCCTCACCGAGAGCCCGTTCTTCGCGACCAGCTCGCGGAAGAACGCGGCGCCTTGCGCCTCGCCCATGTCCGCGATCACCGACGACAGCCACTCGTGGTCGTCGCCCTCGATCGCGAGCCTGCCTTTCCATCTCGGGTCGAGCAGGTCGCGCCAGGCGCGCGGCAGCTCGGCCTTCTTCACCTTGTCGGTGTTGTAGGCGTGGACGAACACGTGGTCGAGCTGCGCGACCCATTGCCGGTGCACGGGCACCGCCGCGGAGTGGAGCTCGGCCTGGTGAGGCGAGCGCACTTCCTGCAGCAGGTTCTCGCGCCGCATCGCCTCGGTCGCGGTGGCGATGACGGTGATCACGTCGGCGCCGGGCGAGCCGGCGTGCGCCTCGGCGAGCACGCGGGAGAGGACGAGCTCGGAGCGCGCGCGCCAGACGGTGACCTTGATGCCGGTGCGCGCGCGGAACGGGTCGAGCAGCTGGTCGGCGTATTGCGGCGGGAAGGTGGTGTAGAAGACGAGCGCGCCTTCGCGCTTCGCACCCTCGACCAGGCGCTGCTCGCGGTCCGGGCCCGCGTAGGTCGCCAGCTCCTGCAGCGTCTGCGCGCGCGCGGCGCTCAGGGCCGCGACCAGCGCGAGGGCAACGCAGATCCGCGTCATCGCCGCGCTCCCTTCACGATCACGTCCTCGAAGGACTTCTCCCACCGGTCGCTGTGATCGAGCGCGAAGGCCGGGTCGACCAGCGTGAACTTGCGCTTCGCGAACGGGGATGCGACCTTCGCGTTCGTCGGCACGTAGTCGAGCGACGCGAGGACCTGCTGCCCCTCGGGCGAGAGCAGCCAGTCGTGGAACAGCAGCGTCGCGTTCGGGTGCGGCGCGCGGCGCATCACGCCGATTCCGCTCATGCGCCCGATCAGCGGCTCGAGCGCGATCCAGTCGACGTCGGCGCCCTTGCGCTTCGCGCCGTCGGCGATGAAGTTGTACATGGTGATCGCCATGGGGACGTCGCCCGCGACCACGAGGTTGTTGAGCAGCGTATGGCCCGAGCGCACCGACAGGCCGTTCTTCGCCACCAGCTCGCGGAAGAACGCGAGGCCCTTCTGCTCGCCCATCCGCAGGATTACGCTCGAGTACCAGTCCCAGACGTGCGACTCGATGCCGAGGCGCCCCTTCCACCGCGGGTCGAGCAGGTCCTCGAGGCGCCGCGGCAGCTCGTCCTTCTTCACCAAACGCGTGTTGTAGGCCTGCACCCAGATCGAGAGGTAGCTCGCGGTCCATTCGCGGTGCGGCCGCACGGCGCCTTCGATCAGGTCGCCCGCGTACGGCGAGTCGACCGCCCGGAGCAGTCCCTCGCGGTGCAGCGCCTCCATCTCCATCGCCGAGGAGTGCACCGCGTCGACGTCGTAGCGCCGGGCCGCGGCCTCGGCGAGCGTGCGCTGCAGCACCTTCTCGGACGCCGAGCGCCAGACCCGCAGCTTGACTCCGTATTTCTTCTCGAACGCCGCGGCGATCGGCGGCAGGTCGCGCTCGGCGAAGCTGGTGTAGAGCGTGACCGAGCCCTCCTTTTGCGCCGCCGCAACGAGCGGTGCGTTCTCCTGCGCGGAACAGGACAGCTCGATCGCGAGCAGGGCGGCGAGCAGCGCGGCGAGCAGTGCCGGACGACGCATGTTCTGCACCGGTTCTTGAGTCGGAGACCGCGCTAATCTAACATCGAGTCCACTCCCTGCGAAGGAGCCTCGAATGTCGACTCAAGCCATCGACCCGAAGGACGTCAAGGACATCACCCGCTCCGGCCCCAAGGCCGACGCGAAGAAGCCGGCGTTCTACAAGCTGCGCGCGCAGATGCTCGAGCAGGGGCGCACCAACACGCCGCTCGCGCGCACCGACAACATGTGGGCCACGCTCAAGGTCTACGCCTCGGGCGGCGAGAACGGCCTGCACACGCATCCGAACGAGGACCACACCTTCGTCGTGCTGCAGGGCAGCGCGCGCTACTACGACGCCGACGGCGGCCACACCGACGTGAAGCGGCACGAGGGCATCATGCTGCCCGCGGGCGCGTACTACTGGTTCGAGGCGACCAGCAAGGAGCCGCTGGTGCTGCTGCGCGTCGGCTGCCGCACCGGCTCCGACACGGGCGCGCGCCTCAATATCCGCGGCGACGCGATGCCCGGGGACTCGAAGGAGAACAAGCGCGTGCCCGTCGTGTACCGCGACGGCGAGTTCTTCGAATAGGGACCCACGATGGACCAGGGCATTGACGGCGTGATCGTCTCGGCCGACTCGCACGTGATGGAGCCGGTCGACCTGTGGAAGAAGGGCGTACCCGGGAATTACCGCGACGCCGCGCCGCTCTATCCGCCGCACAAGCTCGGCGAAGGCTTCCAGCAGCGCGAGGGCGGCTGGGACCCGAACGCGCGCATCGCGGAGATGGAGATCGACGGTCTCTCGGCCGAGGTCCTCTACCCGACGCTGCTGCTGAAGCAGTTCGCCCTCGAGGACGCCGGGCTGCAGCAGGCGTGCTTCCGCGTCTACAACGACTGGCTGATCGATTACTGCAGCGTGAACCGCGAGCGCCTGGTCGGCGTGGCGGCGATCTCGATCTACGACGTCGAGCACGCGGTCGCCGAGCTCGGGCGCTGCCGCAAGGCCGGCCTCAAGGGCGCGCTGATCTGGCAGGCGCCGCATCCCGACCTGCCGTTCCACTCCAAGCACTACGACCGATTCTGGGCAGCCGCGCAGGACCTCGACGCGCCGGTGAGCATGCACATCCTCACGGGGCACAGCTATCACGCGAAGGAGCGCAAAGGCATCGAGCACTACCGCGGCAGCGTCAACCTCAAGCTCATGGACGTGGCGAACGCGCTGTTCGAGTTCATCTTCTACGGCGTGCTCGAGCGCTTCCCGCGCTTGAGGCTCGTGACGGTGGAGAACGAGTCGGGCTGGCTGCCCTTCATGGTGCAGCAGTGGGACTACTACTGGCGCCGCTTCAAGGGCGTGAACCCGCCGCCGATCACCAAGGCGCCGGGCGAGTACGTGCGCGAGCAGATCTACTCGTGCTTCTTCAACGACTCGGTGTGCGGCCGGCAGCTCGAGTGGTGGGGACAGGACAACCTCATGTGGTCGAACGATTTCCCGCATCCGAACTCGACCTGGCCGAACTCGCTCAAGGTGATCCGGCGCGATCTCGGGCATCTGCCCGTCGAGACGCAGACCAAGGTGCTCGCGGCCAACGCCTGCCGCCTCTACGGCCTCGACCGGGCGAAGCTGCCGTCCGGCGTCTCGAAGGCGGCGCAGGCGGCGCAGGCCGCGGCTTGACCCGCGCGGCCGTCCTTCTCGTCGCGCTCGTCGCGGGCCCGGCCGCGGCGCAGTCCTTCGCGCAGCTCGCGGCGGACGCGTCGCCCGCGCGCAACGAGCGCCTCGTCGCCGGGGCGAAGAAGGAAGGCTCGCTCACGCTGTACACCTCGAACGCGGCGCAGACCATCAAGCTTCTCGCCGCGGATTTCGAGAAGCGCTACGGCGTGAAGGTCGAGGTCTGGCGCGCGTCCTCGGCGAAGGTGCTGCAGCGCCTGGTCGCGGAGAAGCAGGCGGGCCGCTGGGACTTCGACGCGGCGAGCGCGTCCTCGCCCGAGCTCGAGGCGCTGTACCGCGAAGGCCTGCTGCAGGAGGTGAATTCGCGCTGGCACGCCGGGATGCTCGAGGGCACGGTGCCGGCGCACCGCGGCTGGGCGCCCCAGTTCCTGAACGTCTTCGTGCAGGCGTACAACACGAAGGCGGTGAAGAAGGACGAGCTGCCGAAACGCTGGGCCGACCTCCTGGACCCGAAGTGGAAAGGCCGCCTCGGCGTCGAGGCCAAGGCCGGCGAATGGTACTGCGCGCTGGCGAAGACCGCGGGCGGCGGCGACGCGGTCGGGACTCTGAGCCGGGTGGGCGGGCGCAACGGCTGGTCGGTGCGCAACGGCAACTCGCTGCTCGTCAACATGGTCGTGTCGGGCGAGGTGCCGCTCGCGCTCGCCGTCTACAGCCACATGATCGACGAGGCCAAGGCGCAGGGCGCCCCCGTCGACTGGTTCTCGATCGGGCCGATGATCGGCCGCTCGAACGGCATCGGCGTCTCGCGCCGGCCGAGGCATCCGGACGCGGCGCTGCTCTTCTACGAGTATTCGCTCGGCGAAGGGCAGCAGATCCTGGCGAAGCTGAAGTACGTCTCGCCGCTCGCGAGCATGCCGTCGCCGTTCCGCGGCGCGGGCATCGCTTTCGTCGACCCCTCCGCGAGCCCGGCCGAGGTCGAGCGCTGCGACGATGCCTACGAGGCGCTGATCAAGCTCGGACGCTGAGGCCTGCTACTGCGAGACCTCGTGGTCGAACCCGGGCACGTTCCCGCATCGACGATGGCGCACCGGCGTGCGGCATCCGGGGCAGCGCACGAAAGGACCGCGCTCGTCGTACTCGAGCGGCGATCCCCGGTGCACCCATTCGGCCTCCCCGTCGTGGCGCTCCAGCGTGTAGATCATCTTGAAGCACCGCGGGCAAGCGACTCCCCGGACGAAACTGCCCATCGACTTCCCTCCCTGGAAGCTGGACCGGGATCAATTTCCGGTGCCGCGACGATACTCCGTGGGCGCGCGCCGGGGGATGGGCCTCTGTTATGCCGGGATAGATGGGATGCATGCACGGAGGTGACTGGATTGTTACACGCCGTGCGCCTTCGAGGTCCGTTGCGCTCAGGCGCGGGAACGTCGTGCTTCGCAGTCCCGTCCAATTCGCGCGGTACCCTGCCAGCGCATCGGCATCGTCCTCGAAAGATCATGGAGTCCCGGCCACTTCAACGCGCGGTTTTCCGCTGTCCTCTTTGCGGGTCGCGTACGTTTGCGGCGGTGGAGCTGACGCTGCGCAACGGCGCGCGGTTCACCGCCGACTTCTTCCACTGCACGGAGTGCTCGCTGCACTTCGTGCACCCGGACCGTTTCATGCGGGCGATCGACGCCGCCGCCGGAGAAGCGGCCGCGCTCGTCTAGCCCGTCGGAATCAGCCTCCGCCCGCCCTCGGCGGCAGGTCGATCTCGTAACCCCACCCCGGAGTCGCGTCGCTGCGTCTGACTGCGACGCGGTAGGCGCATACCGGGCAGCGGATGTGATCGCCTTCGCGGTCCTCGCGCACCGAGGCGCCCGAGTGCTGCCAGGGCTCGGTCTCCCGGTCGCGCGAAAGGAGATAGAGCAGGCCGTTGCA
>DATDMW010000004.1:0-3415 GCA_036518595.1 Burkholderiales bacterium | reverse complement strand
GCTCACGGCGCGGCGCGCCCTCGCCGCTCGCGCGGCGCGCGGGCGACGCGCTGCTCGGGCTGTTCATCCTGCAGATCGCGCTCGGGATCTCGACGCTTCTGCTGCGGGTCCCGGTGCCGCTCGCAGCGGCCCACCAGGCGGGCGCGCTCGCCGTGTTCACCGCGGCGCTGGTCGCCGCGCACGCGCTGCGCTAGAGGGACTTGTTCAGCTCGGCTGCGGTCTGCACCGTCGCGTAGGATCCGGACAGCGCCGAGAGGAACGAGCAGTGCACCTGCTCCGCGGGAACGCGCGTGTCGCCGAAGCTGAGCGCACGCGTCGCGCACGCGTCGTGCGCGAGGAAGCACTTGAAGCCGAGGTCGGCCGCGGCGCGCGTGGACGCGTCGATGCACAGGTGGGTCATCATCCCGGCGATCACGAGCTCCTGGATGCCGCCCTGGCGCAGCGAGTCGAGCAGCGCGGTCTCGCGGAAAGCGTTGGGGAAGTGCTTCTGCACCACGGGCTCGCTGCCCGAGGGCGCGACGTTGGGATGGATCTTCACGCCGTCGGTCCCGGGCAGGAAGAACGCGGCGCCCGGGCGCACCGAGACGTGCTGCACGTGGAAGATCGGCATGCGGCGCTCGCGGAAGGACGCGAGCAGCGCGCCGGCGCGCAGGCTCGCCGATTGGCTGCCTTCGAGCTCCATGCGCCCGCCGGGAAAGTAGTCGTTCTGGATATCGACGATCAGCAAAGCCTTCTTCATCCCCGCGTCCCCCTTCCCTGGGCTGCCGGCTCATTGTAGCGCGCCCGGGCCGCGGTGGCGCGAGCGCTCGACGAGCAGCGCCAGCATCGCGTCGATCATGGGCGTCGCGACCGCGGCCCGGCGCGCGAGCTCGGCCACCGAGCCGATGATCGCCTCGGTCTCGAGCGGGCGGCCGCGCTCGACGTCCTGGTGCATCGAGATCCTCGCGCGGCCGATCTTGCGCGCGACCTCGATGCGCTCGTCGAGCGTCATCGGGATGGTCACGCCGTAGGCCTCGGCGACGCGCATCGCCTCCTGCATCAGGACGCGGATCAGGGCGAGCAGGTCGGGATTGGCGTTGATCTCCTGCATCCAGGCGAGCGTCAGCGCCGCGACCGGGTTGTACGCGAGGTTGCCGATCAGCTTGGTCCAGATCTCGACCCGGATGCGCGGGGTGACGGGCGCGTCGAAGCCGGCGGCGGTCATCGCCGCGGCGAGCGCGAGCACGCGCGCGGAGCGGCCGCCGTCGGGCTCGCCCAGGATGAAGCGGTTTCCCGCGGTGTGCCGGACCACGCCCGGCGAGACCACCTCCGCTGCGCCATGCACGACGCAGCCCACGACGCGGCGGGAATCCAGGGCGGCGAGCATGCGGCCGCCCGGGTCGAGGCACTCGATCGGCTGCCCGTCCCGGGCGCCGCCTTCGGCGTGGAAGTACCACCAGGGCAGGCCGTTGATCGCGGGCACCACCGCGGTGGCCGGGCCGAGGAGCGGCGCGAGGCGCGGCAGCATCGGCGCGATGGCGTAGGTCTTGAGGCAGAGAAAGACCGCGTCCTGCGGCCCGAAGTCCCCGGGCTCGGCGGACGCCGGGAGCCGGAACGTGCGGCGCTCGCCGCCCGATTCGAGAGTGAGGCCGTCGCGCCGCAAAGCCTCCAGATGCGCGCCGCGCGCGACGAGTCGCACGTCGTGGCCGGCGCGCGCGAGCCAGCCGGCGGTCCAGCCGCCGATGGCGCCGGCGCCGACCACGCAGACCTTCACGGCCGACCCGGCGGGCGGGCTAGCGGATGATCAGCGCGGGCACCTTGCAGCCGGCGAGCACCCTGTGCGCGACCGAGCCGAGCACGATGCTGCCGAAGCCGCCCATGCCGCGCGAGCCCATGACGACGAGCGAGAACTTCCCCCGCGTGGCGAACGAGGCGATCGTCTCGCCCGCGTCGCCGAAGAGCTTCGCCTCCTTGAACGGGATGCCCTTCGCGGACAGCGCGCGCCGCGCCGGCGCGAGCGCCTTCTCGGTCTGGTCGCGGTAGTAGCGTTCCACGGCCGTGCGGCTGAGCGCCGCAGCGGCGCGGTTCGGCAGGCGCGCCTGGACGTGCACCAGCGTGAGGTCGGGCTCGTCGCCGAGCATGGCGGAGTGCTTGATGACGTAATCGACCGCCTTGCGCGCATGGTTCGAGCCGTCGGTGGCGAGGAGGATCTTCACTGGGACTCCCGGGTGGTTTTTGTTGCGGAAGGGCCGCATTGTGCCATCCCGGGGCCCGGAGCGCGAACCGGCTACTTCAGCAGCATCATCGCCGCGGCCATCAGGGCCAGCATCACCGCGACCATCACCACGATGGGCAGGGGACTGCCGGTCATGTGCCTGAGGATCGCGAAGCGCGTGCCCTCGCTCACCAGCTTCATGTGGCAATGCGGGCAGGTGCCGGGCTGCGCGGCCCGGACCTCCGCGTGCATCGGGCAGACGTAGACCGGAGCGCTCACGGCCGGCGCGCGAGCACGGCGCGCTTCTCCTCGAACTCCTCTTTCGAGATCTCGCCCCGGGCGAAGCGCTCGTTCAGGAGCTCGAGTGCGGAAGACGAGCTGTCACGATGGCCGTGGGCATGGCCGAACATGCGGCTCATCATCACGAGGCAGAACACGATCCCGGAGATCATCAGGAGCGGGAAGATCCAGCCGAATCCCCAGCCCCAGCCCATCATGTGCCAGGGATAAGGCCAATCGGTCAGCATGGCGTGCTCCTTCCGGAAAGGAAGTACAAATTCATCCTAGGAGCCTCCCGTCGGGTTGTCTTGACCTGAATCAAGCGTCGATCTCGCTGGTGCCGGGAGAGGGAATCGAACCCTCATGGTGTCGCCACCGGCGGATTTTGAGTCCGCTGCGTCTACCAGTTCCGCCATCCCGGCCGCGGAGGGTCGAAATTATACTCGGAGCACCGTGCCTTCCATCGACGACTTCGACTATGCGCTGCCGCCCGAGCTGGTCGCGCAGCATCCGCCGGCGTCGCGCCGCGAGAGCCGCCTGCTGCGCGTCGCGGCCGACGCGCTCGAGGACCGGCGATTCGCCGAGCTTCCCGCGCTGCTCGCGCCCGGGGACCTGCTCGTCGTGAACGACACCCGCGTGATCAAGGCGCGCCTGCTCGGGGAGAAGGCCAGCGGCGGGCGCGTCGAGGTGCTGGTCGAGCGCGTCGTCTCGGAGCGCGAGGCGATCGCGCAGGTGCGCGCGAGCAAGACGCCGCGCCCCGGGACGACGCTGCGGCTCGCCGGCGCCCTCGAGGCCGAGGTGCTCGGTCGCGAAGGCGAGTTCTTCCGCCTGCGCTTCGGCGCGAGCGTGCTGAACGCGCTCGAGCGACACGGCTCGGTGCCGCTGCCGCCCTACATCGAGCGCGCCGCGGACGACGCCGACGCCGGCCGCTACCAGACGGTC
>DATDMW010000003.1:0-5959 GCA_036518595.1 Burkholderiales bacterium | reverse complement strand
AGCTCGTGCCCGAGCATCGCGAGGAACTCGTCCTTGGAGCGGTTCGCCGCCTCGGCGGCCGAGCGCGCCTCCTTCTCGAGCGCGAGCAGCTGGTCGCGCTCGCGCTCGGCGAGCGCGCGCTGGCGCGCCTCCGCCGAGAGCTTGGACGCCGCGTCCTCGAGCGCCCGTCCCAGGCGGTCGAGCTCCTCGATGCCCGTGGGCGGCAGCTCCGGCCGCCAGCCCTCGGCGACCCCGGGCGCCTGCCGGGCGGCGCGCTCGATCGCGCCCGACACGCGCCGGCCGATGAAGATCGCGGCGAAGGCGGCGATGAGGAAGATCAGGATCTCGGCGCTGCCGAGCAGCAGGATGTGCCGGCGCAGCGCCACGTCGGTCCTCTCGCTGGGCACCGAGAAGGCGACAGTCCAGCCGACCGAGGGCATGCGCGTCCAGGCCGTGAACACGTCGATGCCCTCGTAGCTGCGGAAGCGCGCGAGACCCTCGGGCGCAGCGCGCATCGCCTCGAGCAGCGCCGGCACCGGCGGCTTGCCGCGGTACTGCTCGGGCGAGGGCGCGCGTGCGATGAGGCGCAGCTGCCGGTCGGCGATGCCCGCGACGCCGCCGGCGGCCGTGCGCTCCTTCAGCAGATCGTCGAAGACGGCGAGGTTCAGCGTCGCCGACAGCACGTAGATCGTGCGCCCCTGCAGCGCGACCGGGACGCTCACCGCGACGATCCAGCGGCCGCTCGCGGGCCCGAGAAACACGTCCGACACCGTCGGCTTTCCGGTCGCGAAGACCTGGTCGACGTGGCGCTGCGTCGCGGTGCTCTTGCCCGAGGGCAGCGGGAAGTTGGCGTTGACGAGCTGCTGCCCCTCGCGCGAGAACAGCACGACGTTGGTCCACTCCTTCGCGATCGCCAGCACCTGGCGCGTGCGCTTCAGGAAGCCCTCGAAGTCGCCGCGCACCAGCTCGGGGCCGGTGCCGAGGTACTGGAGCTGGCGCATCGTGCTCGACAGCTCCTTCTCGACCACGCTCGCGAGCGCGGCCGCGGTCTCCTGCTGCTGCGTCTCGAGGCGGTTCTGCTGGAATTGCCACAGCGTGAACATCATCGCCGCGGCGAACACCGCGAGCGGCAGCGACGCGACGATCACCGGCACGAGCAGCTGCGTGCGCAGCGCCAGGCCTCGCGCCGGCGCTTCGAGCTCGTCGTGATTGTCCCGATTCACGGGCGCGCCTGCCGCGTGCGCAGCGCGAAGGCCGCGATGCCGAGGATCACCGCGAGCAGCGCCATCGCCGAGAAGGCGAGCGAGCGGTGGATGCCGATGGCGTTGCCCGCGACGCCGATGGTGATGCCCGAGAAGGCGCGCATGCCGAGGCTGAACAGGATGTAGAGGCCGATCACCCGGCCGCGGATCGCGGCCGGCGCGTGGATCTGCACCAGCGTCTGCGCCATCGCGTTGAAGGACAGCTCGAGGAAGCCGACGACGAACAGGATCGCCAGCGCGAGCGCGTACGAGGTCGAGACGGCGAAGGCCGTGATCCCCAGGCACCACAGGACGGCGAGCACGATCGCGGTGCGCGGACGCGCCTGCAGCAGCCCGCGGCTCTCGAGCACGAGGCCCGCGGTCAGCGCGCCGGCCGCGTCGGCGGCGAGCAGCATGCTGTACGAGAGGTCGGGGTCGCCGTGGCCGAGGTCCTCGGCGAACTCGGGCATCTGCGGCTGGTAGCCGTTGCCGACGAAGAGCGACGTCAGCCCGGCGAGCATCACCATCGAGACGATGGCGCGGTTGCCGGCGATGGCGCGCGCCGTGGAGGCGATGTCGGCGAGGCCGCGGATCGAGCGCCGCGGCGGCGACGGCTCCTTGCGGAATCGCGGCCCGTAGGGCGCCTTCCACAGCCACACGAGCAGCGGGAGGTAGATCGTCATGTTGACGAGGAGCCCCGCCGCCGGGCCGAGGACGAGCAGGAACGCCCCGCCCACCGCCGGCCCGAAGAGCAGCCCGAGGTAGCGCGCCGTGGCGCCGAGCCGCACCGCGCTCTGCAGCTGCGCCGTGCCGACGATGTCGTGGATCAGGAGCTGCGCCGCGGGATGCCAGAACACGCCGGCGAAGCCGTGGATCACGAGCAGCACCGCGGCGTGCCACATCTGCAGGGAGTCGGTCAGGAACAGCAGTCCCCAGCCGAGCGACGCGGTCATGAACAGCAGCATGCCGATCTGGATCAGCCGCCGCGGGTCGAAGCGGTCGGCGAGCGCTCCCGAATACACCGAGAAGAACAGGAACGGCAGCCAGTGCGACAGCATCGCGAAGCCGCCGAGCGCCGGCGAGTGGAACTTCTGGAACATGATCCAGTAGCTGATCACGTGCTCGACCGAGTCGGCCATCATCGCCAGCGCGGAGCCGGCGAAATAGGCGCGGTAGCCGGGGTGGCGCAGGGCGGCGAAGGACTGGGGCGCCGCCTGCTGTAAGGCCCGATCCTGCATGGGGCACACACTTTATACCGGATGAGCACCCGGCGCCCCGGCGCGCAATGAACCTTTGGGCCCGCCGGAGCCTCCAACTGACGCCCCGACAATAAGATCCCACCGTGGCCACCCTCGCACGCGACTTCGGCTCGGGCGAGCGCGCAGCTCCCGCGCTGCTCGCCTGCCCGGAGTGCGACCTCGCGCAGCGCGTCCCGGCGGGCGGCGCGTGGGGGGCCATCGCCTGCTGTCGCTGCGGCGCGACGCTGTGTCGCCGCATCCCGCACGCCCTCGACGTCACGCTCGCCCTCATGATCACCGCCGCGGTCGTGTTCGCGATCGCCAACGTCTTCCCGGTCATGTCGCTCGACATGCAGGGGCGGCACAACGAGGCGACCCTGCTCGGGATGGCGAAGGCCCTGCACCGCGCGGGCATGACGCCGGTGGCGGTCCTCGTCGCGCTGACGCTGATCGTGATGCCGGCGCTGGAGATCGCCGCCATGCTGTGGCTGCTCGTGCCGCTCAGGCTCGGCATGGCGCCCGAGGGCCTGGGCCTGGTGTCGAGGACGCTCGCCGCGGTGCGGCCCTGGGCGATGGTCGAGGTCTTCACGCTCGCCGCGCTGGTGTCGATCGGCCGGCTCGGCAACCTCGCCGACCTGCATCTCGGCGTCGCGTTCTGGGCGATGGGGGCGCTGATGTTCCTGTTCGCGCTGGCGGACACGATCTACGACGAGCACGCGCTCTGGGAGCGCGTCGCCGCGCTGCGCCCGGGGGCTGCGCCTTGAGCGCCATGGCGGCGGCGATGGGCTGGGTCGCGTGCCGCGTCTGCGGGCAGCTGAACCGCGGGCGCGCCGATGCAAGGGCGTGCTGCGCGCGCTGCGGCAGCGAGCTGCGGCTGCGCAAGCCCGAGGCGATGGCGCGCACGATCGCCTTCCTCGCCGCGGCCTACGTGCTCTACCTGCCGGCGAACCTGCTGCCGATCCTCGAGACCGGCGAGCTCGGCGGCGCGAAGGCGGCGGACACCATCCTGAGCGGCGCGCTGAAGCTCTGGCACGGCGGCTGGTGGCCGCTCGCGATCGTGATCCTGATCGCGAGCATCGTCATCCCGTTCGCGAAGCTGGTCGTGCTCACGTGGCTGGTGGTCAGCGTGCGCCGCGGGACCGCGACGCGGCTGCGCGGGCGCACGCGGCTCTACCGGCTGGTCGACACGATCGGCAAGTGGTCGATGGTCGACATCTACGTCGGCGCGCTGCTCGTCGGCCTGGTGCAGTTCGAGCCGCTCGCGACGGTGTCGCCGGGGCCGGCGGCGATCGCCTTCGGCGCGGGTGTCGTGCTGACCATGCTCGCGTCGCACAGCTTCGATCCGCGGCTGCTGTGGGATGCCGCGGGAGCGCGCCGTGGCTGAGCGGCCCGAGCTCCCCGAGGGGCGCGAGCTGCCCGAGGCGCGGCCGGCGGCGCACCGGCTGCGCTGGGGCTTCCTCGTGTGGGTGGTCCCGGTCGTCGCGCTCGTCGTCGGCGCCTGGCTCGGGATCGAGAGCCTGCTCAATCGCGGGCCGACCATCAGCGTCACGTTCAAGACCGCGAGCGGCCTCGAGCCCGGGAAGACGAAGGTCAAGTACAAGGACGTCGACATCGGCACGGTGCGCTCGATCGGCTTGTCGGACGATCACCGCGACGTCGTCGTCACCGCCGAGCTCACGCCGCAGGCGCGCGGGCTGATCGTCGAGGACACGCGCTTCTGGGTGGTGCGGCCGCGCATCACCGGCGGACAGGCGTTCGGGCTCGGCACGCTGCTCTCGGGCGCGTACATCGCGCTCGACCCGGGCAAGTCGAAGGCGGGGCGCCGCGAGTTCACGGGGCTCGAGAACCCGCCGGTCGTGCTCTCCGACGTCCCGGGTCGCCAGTTCATCCTGCGCGCCGAGGACCTCGGCTCGATCGACATCGGCTCGCCCGTGTACTACCGCCACGTGCGCGTCGGGCAGGTGGTGAGCGCGGAGCTCGACGCCAAGGGGCAGGGCGTCACCTTCGTCGTCTTCGTCAACGCGCCGTACGACCGCTACGTGACGAGCGGAACGCGCTTCTGGAACGCGAGCGGCATCGACGCGTCGTTCGGCGCGGGCGGCTTCAAGCTCGAGACCGAGTCGCTCGCATCGGTCGTCATCGGCGGCGTGGCGTTCCAGGTGCCGCCGGACTCCGATCCCGGGCAGGTGGCGCCGCCCGAGGCGGTGTTCGTGCTGCACAAGGACCGCGACACCGCGTTCAAGCAGGCGGTCACCATCCGCGACGTCTACGTGCTGCGCTTCCGGCAGTCGGTGCACGGGCTCGTCGGCGGCGCGCCGGTCGACTTCCGCGGCGTGCCGGTGGGCGAGGTGGCGAGCGTCGGGCTCGAATGGGACGCCCGGCACCGCGAGATCCGGCCCGTCGTCGAGATCAACGTCTATCCGCAGCGCATCACCGCGCGCCTGCGCAAGCGCGCCGCGACGGTCGAGAACGACGTGGTAAGGGCCCGGGTCCTGCAGCGCATGATCGATCACGGCCTGCGCGCGCAGCTGAAGACCGGCAACCTGATCACCGGCCAGCTCTACGTGAGCCTCGACTTCTTCCCGAACGAGCCGAAGGCGCGCGTCGATCTCGCGCAGGCGCCGCTCGAGATCCCGACGGCGTCGGGCGGCTTCACCGAGCTGCAGTCCTCGCTCGAGAACGTCGTGAAGAAGATCGAGAAGCTGCCGCTCGACGAGATGGGCGCGGACCTGAAGAACATCACCGCGTCCCTCGACGTCACGCTGCGCAACCTGAACGCCCTGGTCGAGCGCGTCGATTCCGAGATCGCTCCCGAGCTGAAGCAGACGCTCGAGTCGGCGCGCGGCGCGCTCGGCGAGGCGCAGGGCGCGCTGTCGCAGGACGCGCCGCTGCAGGGCGACCTGCACGGCACGCTGCGCGACGTCGGCCGCGCGGCCGAGGCGATCCGCAACCTCGCCGACTATCTCGAGCGTCATCCCGAGTCGCTGCTGCGCGGACGGCGCGAGGAGGAGACGCGATGACGCGCACGCGCGCAGCCGCCGCATTCGCCGCGGGCCTGGCGCTCGCCGGCTGCGTGCTGCTCGGCGGCTGCGCCGCGGGCGCGGCCTCGACGAGCTATTACACGCTGAGCCCCGAGGCGGCGCCGGCCGCGGGAGCGCCGGCGGGCACGAACGTGCGCACCGCGTCGGTCTGGCAGGTGGCGATCCCCGAGATGGTCGACCGCCGCGCGCTCGTCGTGCGCACCGCGCCGAACCGCGTCGAGATCTCCGACCTGCATCAATGGGCCGAGCCGCTCAGGTTCGGGATCGCGCGCACGCTGGCCGCCGACATCGCCGCGCGGCTGGGGCCCGGATGGGCCGTGGTCGCCGGGCAGCCGCTCGGCACATCGCCCGAGGTGCGCGTGTTCGTCGACGTGCAGCGCTTCGAGGCGGTCGCCGGGCGCGGCGTCGCGGTCGAGGCGCTGTGGAGCGTCCGTCCGGCGCAGGGCGAGCGCCGCGAAGG
>DATDMW010000002.1:0-3161 GCA_036518595.1 Burkholderiales bacterium | reverse complement strand
GTCTCGGCGCCGGCGCAGCCGCAGTCCGAGAAGCCCGCATCCGCAGCGGACGCCGCCAAGCTCGATATGCTGAAGCTCGCGACCGAGCTGGCGACGCCGGTGCGGGCCAGGCCGGCGCCGGCGAAGCCCCGTGCGCGCACGACCGCCGAGCCGCGGAAGCCGGCTCGCGCGGGCATTGATGCAAGCACGCTCGCCGCGCTCAAGGCGCAAGCGCCGCTCGAGCCTGCCCCGGGACAGATCGACCGGCGCGCCAGCGGCACGGCGCACGAGCGCGCGGCGGCCGAGTTCCGGCGCGCGGTGGGCCTGGTGAACCAGGGACGCGTCGCCGAGGGCCTGGATGGCCTGCGCGCGGCGCTGAAGATCGACCCGGGCTACGACGAAGTCCGCCAGACGCTGGTCGCGCTGCTCATCGAAGCGAAGCAGATGGACGAGGCCGCAGCGGTGCTGCGCGCCGGCCTCGCGCTGGAGCCCTCCAACACGAAATTCGCCGTGGTGCTCGCGCGCGTGATGGTGGAGCACAACGACGTCGCCGGGGCGCTCGCGCTCCTGCGGCAGCATGCCGCAGCGGGCGAAAGCAGTCCGGACTATCACGCGTTCGCCGCCGCCCTGTACCAGAGGCTGGAGCGCCACGGCGACGCCGTCGCCGAGTACCAGGCCGCGCTCAAGCTCGCGCCGAACGCGGGCGTGTGGTGGGTCGGCCTCGGCATCTCGCAGCAGGCGCTGAACCGACCGAAGGACGCGGTGCTGGCGTTCCAGCGCGCGAAGGACTCCGGGAATCTCGCGCCCGAGCTCGCGGCCTTCACCGACAAGCGCCTGAAGCTCCTGCAGTAGCCGGCGCGCCGCGCCGGCCTCCGTGGTAAGTTTCGCCGCGGAGGAAGGCATGGCCGCCGCGCCGGACCGCTACCGCGAGGTCTACGACAGCTTCCGCTGGGAGGTCCCGGCGCGCTTCAACATCGCGCACGCGTGCTGCCGCCGGCACGCCGGCGACGCCGCGCGCGTCGCGCTGCTCTGGGAGGACGAGACCGGCGCGACGTCGGCCTGGACCTACCGGCAGATCCAGCAAGCCGCCGACCGCCTCTCGAACGCGCTCGCCGCCCTCGGCGTCGCGCGCGGCGACCGGGTCGCCGTCGTCCTGCCGCAGCGTCCCGAGACCGCGATCGCGCACATCGCGCTGTACCAGATGGGCGCGGTCGCCATGCCGCTCTCGGTGCTGTTCGGCCCCGACGCGCTCGAGTACCGCATCGGGGACAGCGAGGCGGTCGCGGCGCTCGTCGACCCGGCGTCGCTGCCGAACCTCGCGGCCGTGCGCGACCGGCTGCCCGCGCTCAAGCACGTGATCGGCGTCGCGGGCGCGCGCGAATCGCGGGTCACCCCGTGGGAGACTCTCCTCGAGCGCGCTTCGCCGGACTTTGCGCCGGTCGACACCGCGGCCGACGATCCCGCGATCCTCGTGTATACGAGCGGCACGACCGGACCGCCGAAAGGGGCGTTGAAGGCGCACCGCGCGGTGATCGGCAACCTGCCGGGCTTCTCGTACTCGCACGACCTGTTCCCGCAGCCGGGCGACGTGTTCTGGTCGCCGGCCGACTGGGCCTGGACGGGCGGCCTGATGGACGCGCTGCTGCCGACGATGTACTACGGCCATCCGCTCGTCGGCTACCGGGGGCGCTTCGATCCCGAGCGCGCGCTCGCGCTGATGCAGAAGTACCGCGTGCGCAACAGCTTCCTGTTCCCGACCGCGCTGAAAATGATCATGAAGGCCGTGCCGCGGCCGCGCGAGCGCCACGACCTCGCGCTACGCTCGATCATGAGCGCGGGCGAGTCGGTGGGCGAGACGGTTTTCGCGTGGAGCCGCGAGGCGCTCGGGGTGACGGTGAACGAGATGTTCGGGCAGACCGAGATCAACTACATCGTCGGCAACTCGCATACGCTGTGGCCGGCCGAGCCGGGATCGATCGGCCGCCCGTATCCCGGGCACCGCGTCGCCTGCATCGACGACGCCGGGAACGAGGTACCGACCGGTGACGTCGGCGACATCGCCGCATGGGACGAGGGCGACCCGGTGTTCTTCCTCGGCTACTGGAGAAACCCGCAGGCGACGAAGGCCAAGTACACCGGCCGCTGGTGCCGCACCGGCGATCTCGCGCGGCGCGACGAGCGCGGCAACTTCTGGTACCAGGGCCGCTCGGACGACATGTTCAAGAGCGCCGGCTACCGCATCGGTCCTTCCGAGATCGAGAGCTGCCTGCTGAAGCACCCGGCGGTGGCGAATTGCGCCGTGGTCGGCAGCCCCGATCCCGAGCGCACCCACCTGGTGAAGGCCTTCGTGGTGCTCACCGCCGGACGGAGCGGCTCGCCCGAGCTCGAGGCCGAATTGCAGGCGCAGGTGCGCGCCAAGCTCGCGCCTTACGAGGTCCCGAAGGAGATCGAGTTCATCGACGCACTGCCCATGACCACGACCGGCAAGGTGCAGCGGCGGGTGCTGCGCGAGCGGGAGGTGCAGCGGAAGCGCGGCTCGTCCTAGAATCGGGGCATGTCCGATATCGCGCTCAACGTTCTGGGCTTCGCCGCCGGCGTCCTCACCACCGTCGCCTTCGTCCCGCAGGTGATCAAGCTCCGCCGGACCCGGTCGGCCCGGGACATCTCGCTCGGAATGTACACAGTGTTCACGAGCGGGGTGGCGCTGTGGCTGGTCTACGGCATCGCGCTCGGCTCGATGCCGATCGTCGTCGCGAACGTCTTCACGCTGGCGCTCGCGCTCGCGGTCCTCGCCATGAAAGTGCGCTACGGCTAGGAGTGCCATGAAACTGTATACGTTCTTCCGCTCGTCGGCGTCGTTCCGGGTGCGCATCGCGCTCAACGTCAAGGGCATCGCGTACGAGGCCGTCGGTGTGAGCCTGGCCAAGGCCGAGCACCTGCAGGACGCGTACCGGACGATCAACGCGCAGGCGCTGGTGCCGACCCTCGAGGACGGCGGGCGGCTGCTCGGGCAGTCGCTCGCGATCATGGAGTACCTCGACGAGGTCCACGGCGGGCCGCGCCTGCTGCCCGCCGATCCGCTCGACCGGCACTATGTGCGCGCGTTCTCGCAGATCGTCGCGTGCGAGATCCACCCGCTCAACAACCTGCGCACGCTGAAGTACGTGAGGAAGACGTACGGC
>DATDMW010000001.1:0-7901 GCA_036518595.1 Burkholderiales bacterium | reverse complement strand
TCGCCGAGCATCACGGCGTAGGTGGAGAACTCTTGCCCCAGCGTCATCGGTACGGCGTCCTGCAATTGTGTGCGGCCCATCTTCAGGACGTGGCGGAACTCCTCGGCCTTGGCTTCGAAGGCGCTGCGCAGATAGGCCATGGAGTCGATCAGGCGCATCAGGCCGACGTAGCTCGCCAAGCGTAGCGAAGTCGGATAGACGTCGTTGGTCGACTGACTCATGTTGACGTCTTCGTTCGGATGCAGCAGGCGGTAGTCGCCGCGGGCGTGCCCCATCAGCTCCAGGCCGCGGTTGGCGATCACCTCGTTCGCGTTCATGTTGGTCGAGGTGCCGGCGCCGCCCTGGATCACGTCGACGACGAATTGGTCGAGCAGCTCGCCCTCGCGGATCTCCTCGCAGGCGCGCGTGATCGCGTCGGCCTTGGCGTCGGGCAGGAGCCCGAGCGCGTTGTTCGCGAGCGTGGCCGCCTGCTTCACGCAGGCGAGCGCGCGCACCAGCTCGGGGTAGATCGAGATCGAGGTCCCGGTGATCGGGAAGTTCTCCAGCGCGCGCAGCGTGTGGATGCCATAGTAGGCGTCGGCGGGGACGGCGCGCTCGCCAAGCAGATCGTGCTCGACCCGTGTCGGGGCCTGGATCATGGGGCTTCCTTCGCTGGTTCGGCCGCTGGGCTAGAATCGTGCAGCCTCGCCCGGGAGACCGACATGATACGACTTGTCCGACCAGTGCTCGCCCTCCTCGCCCTCCTCGCCGTCGCCGCACCGGCCGCGGCCCAGGAGGGCACGCTCAAGAAGATCAAGGACAGCGGCGCCATCACCCTCGGGCACCGCGACGCCTCGATCCCCTTCTCCTACTACGACGACCAGCAGCGGCCGGTCGGCTACGCGCTCGACCTGTGCCTGAAGATCGTCGACGCCGTGAAGGCGGAGCTGAAGCTGCCGAAGCTCGAGGTGAAGTACCAGCTCGTCACCTCGGCCAACCGCATCCCGCTGATGGCGAACGGCACGATCGATCTCGAGTGCGGCTCGACCACGAACAACCTCGAGCGCGAGAAGCAGGTCGCGTTCACGATCACGCACTTCGTCACCGCCAACCGCTGGGTCGCGCGGAAGTCGGCGAAGATCCGCTCGCTCGCCGACCTGAAGGGCAAGACGATCGTCTCGACCGCCGGGACCACCAACATCAAGCAGATCACCGAGATCAACGCCGCGCAGAACCTCGGCATGCACATCATCTCGGCGAACGGCCACCCGGAGGCGTTCCAGATGGTCGAGACGGGCCGCGCGGTCGCCTTCGTCATGGACGACATCCTGCTCTACAGCCTGGCCGCGCAGTCGCGCCGGCCCGCGGACTACGATATTTCGCAGACGGCGCTCTCGGTCGAGCCCTACGGCATCATGCTGCGACGCGACGACCCCGCGTTCAAGAAGGTGGTCGACGCCGCCATGGTCCGCGTCTACAAGAGCGGCGAGATCAACCGCATCTACGACAAATGGTTCCTCAAGCCGATCCCGCCGCGCGGGCTCAGCCTCAACGTCCCCATGAGCGCGCAGTTCAAGAAGGTGGTCGCGCACCCGACCGATTCCGGCGACCCGGAAGCGTACAAGTAGCTTAGGTGGGCTATCACTGGCACTGGGGCGTTCTGCTCGAGCCCGAGCCGGGCGGCACCGGCACCTACCTGCACTACCTTTGCGTCGGCCTGGGCTGGACGCTCGCGACCGCGCTCGCCGCCTGGGCGATCGCACTGACGGTCGGCGCCGCGGTCGGCACGGTGCGCACGACGCCGGCGCGGTGGGCGGTCCGGCTCGGCGACGCTTACGTCGAGATATTCAGGAACGTCCCGCTGATCGTGCAGATGTTCCTGTGGTACTTCGTCGTCCCGGAGCTGCTGCCGCAGGCCGCCGGCGACTGGATCAAGCAGCTGCCCCCGCCATGGGGAATGTACTTCCCCGCCGTGCTGTGCCTCGGCGTCTTCACCTCGGTGCGCGTCGCCGAGCAGGTGCGGGCCGGGATCGAGTCGCTGCCGCGCGGCCAGCGGCTCGCGGGCACCGCGCTCGGGCTGACGCTTCCGCAAACGTACCGCCACGTGCTCCTGCCGATGGCGTTCCGCATCGTGCTGCCGCCGCTCACCTCCGAGTTCATGAACGTGATCAAGAACTCGTCGGTCGCGCTCACGATCGGCCTGCTCGAGCTCACCGGCCGCGCGCGCGCCATGCAGGAGTTCAGCTTCAGCGCGTTCGAGGCCTTCGCCGCCGCCACCGTGATCTATCTCCTCACCAACCTCGTCGTCGTGCTCGCGATGCGCGCGCTGGAACGAAAGGTCCGCGTCCCGGGCCTGATCGCGGCGGGCACGGCGGCGCAGGCCGGGCACTGAGCCGATGTTCTCGGGCTACGACTTCGACGTCATCGAGCGCTCGCTTCCGTATCTCTTCCGCGAGGGGATGACGTTCACCGTCACGCTGACCCTGCTCGCGATGACGGGCGGCATCGTGTTCGGAACCCTGCTCGCGATGATGCGGCTCTCGAGCCGGCGCCCCGCGGCGGCGGCCGCCGGCGCGTACGTCAACCTGATGCGCTCGGTGCCCCTGGTGCTCGTCATCTTCTGGTTCTTCTTCCTGGTGCCGTACATCGGCGCCTGGGTCATCCGCGCGGGCGAGCCGGTCAAGGTGGGCGCCTTCGCATCGAGCGTCATCACGTTCACGATGTTCGAGGCCGCGTATTACTGCGAGATCATGCGCGCGGGGATCCAGTCGGTCCCGCGCGGGCAGGCCTGGGCCGGCTACGCGCTCGGCCTGAGCTACGGGCAGACGATGGCGCGCGTGGTCCTGCCGCAGGCCTTCCGCAACATGCTGCCGGTGCTGCTCACGCAGAGCATCATCCTGTTCCAGGACACCTCGCTCGTGTACGTGATCTCGGCGACCGACTTCCTCGGCGCGGCGACCAAGATCGCCAATCGCGACTACCGGCTGGTGGAGATGTACACCTTCGTCGCCGTCGTGTACTTTGCGGTCTCGTACGGACTGTCGATGCTGGTGCGCCGCATGCAGCGTCGGCTGGCCGTCGTCCGCTGACTCTCCACGGAGCGCAATGATCTCGATCCGGAACGTGAGCAAGTGGTACGGCGACTTCCGCGTCCTCACCGAATGCTCGACCGAGGTGAAGAAGGGCGAGGTGGTGGTCGTGTGCGGCCCGTCGGGGTCGGGCAAGTCGACGCTCATCAAATGCGTGAACGCGCTCGAGCCTTTCCAGCAGGGCGAAGTCCTGGTCGACGGCGTGTCCGTCGGCGACCCGCGCACCGATCTCCCGCGCCTTCGCTCGCGCATCGGCATGGTGTTCCAGAACTTCGAGCTCTTTCCCCATCTCTCGGTCACGCAGAACCTCACGCTCGCGCAGGTCAAGGTGCTGCGCCGGAGCGAGCCCGAGGCGCTCGAGCGCGGACTGAAGATGCTCGATCGCGTCGGGCTCGCCGCGCACAGGGACAAGTACCCGGGCCAGCTCTCCGGCGGCCAGCAGCAGCGTGTCGCCATCGCGCGCGCGCTCGCGATGGACCCGGTCGCCATGCTGTTCGACGAGCCGACCTCGGCGCTCGACCCCGAGATGATCAACGAGGTGCTCGACGTGATGGTGCAGCTCGCCCGCGACGGCATGACGATGATGTGCGTGACCCACGAGATGGGATTCGCGCGCAAGGTCGCACACCGCGTCGTGTTCATGGACGGCGGCCGCATCGTCGAGGACGCGCCCACCGAGGCCTTCTTCGGTCAGCCGCGCTCGCCGCGCGCGCAGCAGTTCCTCTCCAAGATCCTGCGCCACTGACTCGGCGCGGGCCGCCGCGCGCGAATCGGCGTGAAAAATTCCGGCCGCGAGATGCCCCGGGGCAGGCTACACTGCGCGCGGGAGGATACGACAACGACATGTCGCCACGGAATCTCAGGCTTCTTTTCGCGCTCTTCACGGTCTCGGGCTTCACCGGGCTGATCTACGAGTCGGTCTGGTCGCACTACCTCCGCCTCTTCCTCGGCGCAGCCGCGTTCGCGCAATCCTTCGTGCTCGCCGCGTTCATGGGCGGAATGGCGCTCGGCGCGTGGGGCGCGGGCCGCTGGAGCGCGCGCCTGCGCGCGCCGCTCGCCGCATACGCCGCGGTCGAGGCGCTCGTCGGGCTCCTGGCCCTGGCGTTCCACGAGGTCTACGTCGTCACGACGCAGTTCTCGCTGGATCACGTGATCCCCGCGCTCGGGTCGCCCGGGTCGGTCGAGATCTACAAGTACTCGGTGTGCGCGCTGCTGATCGTTCCGCAGACCATCCTGCTGGGCGCCACGTTCCCCCTGCTCAGCGGCGCCGTGATCCGGAGCGATCCGGACGCGAGCGGCCACCATCTCGCGATGCTGTACTTCACCAACTCCATCGGCGCCGCGCTCGGTGCGCTCGCGGCCGCGTTCCTGCTGCTCGGCTGGCTCGGCATGCCGGGAACGATGCGGCTCGCCGGCGTGCTCAACCTGATGCTCGCCGCGATCGTGATGCAGGTCGCGCGCCAGGGCGAGCCCGCGGCGCGGCCGGCCGTACCGCGCGCGGGCGCCGCCCCCGTCGGCAAGCGGCTCGTCGTGCTGTTCCTCGCCGCCGCGTTCTTCACCGGCGCGGCGTCGTTCATCTACGAGATCGCCTGGGTGCGGCTGCTCGCGCTCGTCCTCGGTGGGTCGTTCCACGCGTTCGAGCTGATGCTGTCCGCGTTCATCACCGGGCTCGCGCTCGGCGGACTGTGGATACGCAGGCGCATCGACCGCATCGCCCGCCCGGTCTATTTCGCGGGTGCCGTGCAGGTCCTCATGGGGCTCGCCGCGGTCGCCACCGTCTTCGTCTACAGCCGGACGTTCGACGGGATGGCGTGGATCATGGCGACGCTCCAGCGGAACGCGGGCGGCTACGTCCTGTTCAACGTCCTCAGCCACGGGATCGCGTTCGCCGTCATGCTGCCGGCGACGTTCCTCGCGGGAATGACGCTGCCCCTGTTCACGCATGTGCTGCTTCGCGGCGGCTACGGCGAGCGCGCGATCGGGCAGGTGTACGCGTCGAACACGCTCGGCGCAATCGTCGGCGTGGTCGTCATCGTCCACGTCATGATCCCGGAGATCGGCGTGAAGCTCAGCCTGGTCGGCGGCGCGGCGGTGGACATCGTCCTCGGCGCCTGGCTGTTCCGGTACTCCGAGGTCGCATGGCGACCCGTGCATTCTTTCGCCTCCCTCATCCTCGGCTTGCTGATCGCCGCGCTCACCGGGCGCGCCGAGGTGCTCAGCCCGGACCGGCTGGCTTCCGGCGTTTACCGCTACGGGCTGGCCGAGCCGCCCGAGACGCGGGTGTTCTTCTACCGTGACGGCAAGACGGCATCCGTGGCGATGCGCGAGCACGGCAGCATGGTCTCGATCGTGACGAACGGAAAGCCCGACGCGGCGATCCAACTCGACCCCACCAAGGAGCCGGGGCCCGACGAGTACACGATGACCCTGACGGCCGCGCTGCCGCTCCTGATCAAGCCGGACGCGCGCACCTACGCGAACATCGGATGGGGCTCGGGCCTGACCGTGGAAACGCTGATGTCGCACAGCGGGCCACGCGAGGTCGACACGATCGAGATCGAGCCCGCGATGGTGGCCGGCGCGCGTGCCTTTTATCCGCGCGTGCTGCGCGCCTACCGCGACCCGCGCAGCCACGTGTTCTTCGAGGACGCGAAGAGCTATTTCGCGCGGCACGGCAAGCGCTACGACGTCATCATCTCGGAGCCATCGAACCCCTGGGTGAACGGCGTCGCCAGCCTGTTCACGACGGAGTTCTACCACGAGGCCAGGCGTTACCTCGCGCCCGGAGGCCTGTTCGTGCAGTGGCTGCAGCTCTACGAGCTGAACGACGCGCTGCTCGGATCGATGGTCGCCGCGCTGGGCGAGAACTTCTCGGACTACGAGGTCTACGAATCCGGGGCCGGCGACATCATCCTCGTCGCGGTCGCCGAGGGGACGGTGCCGCGCCCGCAGCCCCTGCCCGCGAACGAGAAGGTGTTCATGCCCATGCTCGCCCGGGTCGGCATCACCCGGCTCGAGCACGTCACGCTGCGCAGCCTCGGCACCAAGCGCACGATCCACAACCTGCTCGCTCCGCTCGCCTCGCCGGTCAACTCCGATTTCCGTCCGACGGTGCAGATCGAAGCGGCACGTGCGCGCTTCGAAGGGCGGCTGGCGGGCGGCATCCGGTCGCTCGCGGAAGCGCCGCTGCCGATCGCCGAGATGCTGGACGGCGAGAAGCGCGTGTACCTGTCGGAGCCCGCGGGTGGATCGGAGAAGGCCGTGCCGCTGCTCGCGCAGTCGCTCGCGCTGCGCCTCGCGCGCGGGCTGCTGCAGAAGGGTCCAGACGCCTTGCGTCCGGGCAACGAGCAGGTGATGGTCCCGCTCCTCATGCTCGAGTCGCCCGGCGTCCTGTGCGGCAGGGAGCCGGCGAAGGCCGTGGTGGACCAGCTCCACCGCGTCGCCGAGGTCACGCTGAACCGTCTCCCGCCCGAGCTGCTGCGCCGCCTGTGGATCCGCGGCGAGTGGCTCGGCTGCCCGGTGGAGAAGCTCGCGCCCGAGGTCAGGCGTCGATTCGCGCTTTACGGCGCGATCGCCGCCCGAGACGCGAAGCAGATGCTCGAGCGGGCGAGCGCGATATTGGGCGAGCCCGTCGAGGACAGCAAGGAAGGCAGGGAATGGCGGCGCTTCGTGCTGCTCACGGCGATGCTGGGCGCGCATGCGTCCGGCCGCACCGACGAGGCCGGGCGCCTGTGGCTGGCGCACCGCGACGAGATCAACACGACCGAAGACGTCCCGGCGTACCTCATCTATCTCGTCAACCACGACTGAGCGGGCGCGCTAGCCCTTCAGCGCGCGCGCCCGGATCGCGTCGAGCGTCGTCGTCGTCGTGATCGCCTGCGGGTCGATGCGCAGCTCGAGGACCGCCGGCTTGCCGCCCTCGGTCTCGCGCAGCGCGCGCTCGAACGCGGGCGCGAAGCCCGCGGTGTCCTCGACGGTCTCCCCGTACGCGCCGTA
This sequence comes from Burkholderiales bacterium, assembly GCA_036518595.1. Taxonomy (GTDB): domain Bacteria; phylum Pseudomonadota; class Gammaproteobacteria; order Burkholderiales; family SG8-39; genus VBDM01. The sequence continues at coordinate 837 of DATDMW010000001.1, read as the reverse complement.
GGCGCGCGCGAGCGCGGGGAAGTCGGGATTGAGGAGCTCCGTGCCGTAGACCCGCGCGGGGTACTCGCGCTCCTGGTGCATGCGGATCGTGCCGTACATGGCGTTGTTGACCACGAAGAAAATCACGGGCACGCGGTACTGCACGGCGGTCGCGAGCTCCTGCCCGTTCATCAGGAAGTCGCCGTCGCCGTTGAAGGAGAGCACGACGCGATCGGGGTGCGCGATCTTGGCCGCGATGCCCGCCGGGACGCCGTAGCCCATCGAGCCGTTGGTCGGCGCGACCTGCGTGCGCCAGCGCGGATAGCGGTAGTAGCGGCCGATCCAGCCCGCGAAGTTGCCGGCGCCGTTGGCGATGATCGCGTCCTCGGGCAGGCGCTCGCGCAGCCACGCCACGACCTCGGCCAACTGCAGGCGTCCCGGGATCGCCGCGGGGCGGGTCCATTCGAGGTAGTCGGCGCGCGCCGACTCGCGCCACGATCGCCAGCGCGAGCCGTCGAGCGCGACGCCCGCGAGCGCGCCGGCGATCTGCGGCATGCCGCTGTTGATCAGCAGGTCCGCCTGGTACACGCGGCCCAGCTCCTCGGCGCCCGCGTGCACGTGCACGAGCTTCTGCTTCGGCCGCGGCGGCTCAATCAGCGTGTAGGCGCCGGTCGTCATCTCGCCGAGGCGCGCGCCGACGACGAGCAGCAGGTCGGCGTCGCGCACGCGCTGCGCGAGCTTCGGGTTGATGCCGATGCCGACGTCGCCCGCGTAGCACGGGTGCCGGTTGTCGAACACGTCCTGGAAGCGGAAGGCGCAGCCCACCGGCAGCTTCCAGCTCTCGGCGAAGCGCTGGAA